>NZ_JBYNRX010000079.1:0-105711 GCF_057785375.1 Roseiflexus sp. | reverse complement strand
CAGTTCCCCGTCGTTCAGGCGCTGGAGCAGGGCGCTGATCCGGCCCGGCAGCGCGCCGACGACGACGCGCATCTCGTCCAGTTCGCGGAGGACGCGCCGCATCTGCGCGTCGGGGCGGTTCAGTTCCGCCAGAGCGCGCATAGCGTATGGTCGGGCAATGCCGAACACATCGAGCTGCGGATCGATCTGCACGCCGATGCCTTCCATCATGATGATCGACTTCAACAGCAGCGCCAGCGGCGCCGGCAGACGCAGGCGATGACGTTGCAGGAGCGCCAGCAGTTCTTCGCCCATCTCACGCGCCGACAGTTCCTCCAGTGAACGGTCAACGACATGTTCAACGAAACGGTGCATATCCCGCCGCAGCGCTGGCGAGAGTTCATGCTGCGTCAGCATGCTGAGCTGCTGCAACACCCGCAGCGCGCCGTCAGCGTCGCGCTCCAGCAACGCCACCAGGAGCAACAAAAGATTCCCGGTGGTCTCACGGTCGAGGGTGATCGCTTGCCCGAAATCCACTGCGCCGATGACCTCGCCGGGCAACGCAAACAGATTGCCAGGGTGCGGGTCGCCCTGGAAGTATCCATCAACAAAGATTTCCTGAAGGATGAGTTCCAGACTGTGCCGCGCCAGGCGCTTGCGGTCCATACCTGCGGCGTCCATGCCTGCAATGTCGGTGATCTTGATGCCAAAGAGCCGCTCGGTTGTCAGCACACGCGCGCTGGTGTGGCTCCAGAAGACGCGCGGGATGCAGACGTGCGGATTCCCGGCAAAGTTGGCGCGAAATCGGTCTGCATTCCGCCCTTCACGGCGATAGTCAAGTTCAGCGCGCAGTGTCATGCCGAACTCCCACGCCAGTTCGACGAGGTCGTACTGTTCGCCGAAGGACGTATTGTGCTGCGCCAGCGCCGCCAACTCCGACAGGATCGCCAGGTCGATTGCCACGAGTCGTTGGATGTCGGGACGCTGTACCTTGACGACTACCGGTGTGCCGTCGGGGAGTTCGGCGCCGTGCACCTGACCGAGCGATGCCGCCGCCAGCGGTTCGCGTTCGAAGCAGCGAAAAAGGGCGTCAATCGGCTGATGGAGTTCCACCTCGATCGTTGCAATGGCGACATCGGCGGGAAACGGGGGAACGGTATCCTGAAGTTTATTCAGTTCTTCGATCCAGGTCGGCGGCAGCAGGTCCGGGCGTGTGCTCAACGTCTGCCCCAATTTGACGAACGTCGGGCCGAGGTCGGTCAGCGCCAGACGCAGGCGCTCCGGTCCGCTGATCGGATCGAGCGCCGGTTGGCGAACAATGCGGCGCGGCAGCGAAAGAAGCGTCGTCAAGCCTAGCTGGTCGAGCAGATAGCCGAAACCGTACTGCCAGAATACCTGAGCAATCTGGCGGTAGCGACCAAGATAACGTGCCTGACGGACAAGTGGCCACATATAAGAACCGAGAACTGAGAACTGAGAACCGAGAACTGAGAACTGAGAACTGAGAACTGAGAACTGAGAACTGAGAACTGAGAACTGAGAACCGAGAACCAGATGTGAGGGATCAAAGGTAGCGATTTAGGAGATAGAAAAACTCCCCTACTTTCAATCTGCAACCTGTTCACCTTTTCCAGCACCCCCGTTTGTGACCGTCACCGCCCGCACGACACGCTGCACTTGGCCGATTCGCCGCGCGGCACGCGAGCCGACTGATGGCCTGGTTTCAGTTGGTGACGGTCACCTCTGCTGCTACCTCGCCGCCTGCGCGCATCCCCGTTTGTGACCGTCACTGCCCGCACGACACGCTGCACCTGGCAGATTCGCCGCGCGGCACGCGAGCCGACTGATGGCCTGGTTTCAGTTGGTGACGGTCACCTCTGCTGCTACCTCGCCGCCTGCGCGCATCCCCGTTTGTGACCGTCACCGCCCGCACGACACGCTGCACTTGGCCGATTCGCCGCGCGGCACGCGAGCCGACTGATGGCCTGGTTTCAGTTGGTGACGGTCACCTCTGCTCTGCTGCTACCTCGCCGCTTACGCGCATCCCCGTTTGTGACCGTCACCGCCCGCACGACACGCTGCACCTGGCCGATTCGCCGCGCGGCACGCGAGCCGACTGAAGGCCTGGTTTCAGTTGGTGACGGTCACCTCTGCTGCGCCCCTACGTTGCCTCCCGCGCACCCGTGGGCGCCCACAGGGAGCGCCTCTACGTTGGCGATCCCACATTCACCGTGCAACGCGACCATTTGCACAGGTTCACATTCGTGTACCTCTCGCCTTTCTTTCCATGTGCGACGCTTTGGAGACGTTGCGGTGCAACATCTCTCCTTTCGCCGTCTCATCTGCAACCTTCAACCAAACCTTAACCTTCAACCTTCACCCTGACCAACCATTGTACCCGTTCTTCCCCAATCGCCGCGGCGACATGCTGCGCCAGACGGTCGAACGGGTCAATCGACGGGTGCGATTCCTCCCCCGGATGCCAGCCGAGGCGCTGTAACCATGCGCGTCGAAAATCGTCGTTGGCGAAGATGCCGTGCAGGTAACACCCCCATACGCGCCCATCTTCGCTGATATGTCCATCGCCTTCTTCCACTGCGTCGGCGCTGCGCTGCGTAATGGCAATGAGCGGGCGATCCGCGCCGGTGCTGCGTGTTCGCCCCATGTGGATTTCGTACCCCTGCAGATGCGCTCCCGGCGCCCACGGCGCGCGCGAGATGGCGCTTGCCTGCCCGGTACGTTTCTCTGCGCTGAACATCGTTTCAACCGGCAACAACCCCAGACCGGGTTCATCGCCTCCCTGACCTTCGACGCCGAGCGGATCGCTGATCCGTTCGCCGAGTAACTGATAGCCGCCGCAGATGCCCACGATGGCGCCTGAGAACCGGTGCAGCGCCGCATCAAACCCCCGCTCGCGCAACCAGCGCCGCGCCGCCAGCGTGTGTTTCGTGCCGGGAAGAATCACCGCAGCCGCGCCGGTCAGTTCGGCGGGATGGGTGACGTAACGCACCGTAACGCCTGGTTCACGCGCCAGCGGGTCGAAATCGTCGAAATTGGCGATTGCAGGCAGGTGGATGACTGCAATCGTCAGACCGCCATCCCTGGCGTGATTGCCGCGCTCCAGCGCAACCGCGTCTTCCTCCGGCAGGCGCACATCCTCGATCCACGGAATGACCCCCAGCACCGGCAGACCGCTGCGCTGCTCCAGGATACGCACCCCATCCTCAAAGAGCGCCGGGTCGCCGCGGAAACGATTGACGATCAGCCCCCTGATCAACGCGCGCTCCTCCGGTTCGAGCAGCATCAGGGTGCCAAGCAACTGCGCAAAAATTCCGCCGGTGTCGATGTCGCCCACGAGCACGCAGCGCGCCTGCGCATACCTGGCAACCCGCATATTGACGATGTCGCCCGCCTTGAGGTTCAGTTCCACCGGGCTGCCCGCTCCCTCGGCGATGATCAGGTCGTAGCGTGCGCGCAAAGCGTCGAGGTTGCGGGTGACGACCTCCCACAGCATTTCTTTGCGCTGCCAGAAATCGAGCGCGTCCAGAGTGCGCCAGGGACGCCCTTCGACAATGATCTGGCTGCGGCGCTGTCCCTCCGGCTTGATCAGGATCGGGTTCATTTCGACGGTCGGCTCGATCTGCGCCGCCGCCGCCTGTACTGCGGTGCTGCGCGCGATCTCGCCGCCATCGGCAGTCACCGCAGCGTTGTTGCTCATGTTCTGCGCCTTGAACGGCGCAACCCGCAACCCGTGTCGCCGCGCAATACGGCAGAGCGCCGTTACCAGGACGCTCTTGCCGACCGATGACGCCGTACCGAGCACCATGATCACCGGCGCAGTCATAGGATCTCCTTCCAGGCAGCAATCAGTCGCGCGTTCTCCGATGAGCGGCGTGGCGCGACCCGCACCCATTCCGGCAACCCGAACGATGCGCAATCGCGCACAACATGGCCGCGTTGAAGCAACCTTGCCCGCACTGCTGCGCCATCCCCGCAGCGCACGAGCATGAACGGCAGCGTCGCGCGCCAGACATGCAGCCCCAACCGGCACAACCCGGCAAAGAGGTCGTCGCTGGCGCTCCACAGAAGTGGCAGTGTCGTGGGAAGGAAGGCGGCATCGGCAAGTGCGGCGAGACCTGCCGCCTGCGCCGCGCTGTTGACGCTCCACGCCGGCTGAAAGCGCCCGATGCGCGCCGCGATCTCCGGTTGCGCAATCAGGTAGCCAAGACGCAACCCCGCCAGCGCGTAACTCTTGGTCAACGAGTAGAGACGAATGAGGTTGGGGGCGGCTGTCACATCCAGCGGATCACGCGGGCCAGACAGGTCGCGCTGAAAAGCGTGGTACGCCCGGTCAATCACCAGAAAACCGTCGCACGCGGCAGCCAGATCGCCGATGACAGCCGGGGAAAGCGCTGCGCCGGTCGGGTTGTTCGGCGCGCACAGCCATGTCAGGCGCGGACGAATACGCCGGACGGCGTCGATAAGCGTCTGATCGTCGAGGCGGAACCCATCGCTCGCCTGCGCGCGCACCTCGACGACCCGCATCTGCGCCAGGCGACCGGCATGCGCATATTCGCCATAGGTGGGTGCGATGATCAGCGATGTCGCGCCCGGCTCGCCAAGCGCCTGCACAATCAGGTGGATTAGCTCATTTGCGCCATTACCGGCAAGCACCTGATCCGGCGCGCAGCCATGTCGCTCTGCCAGAACCATGCGCAGACGCAGACAACTCCGGTCGGGGTAGGGCGCCGGGTCGAGCGACGCCAGCGCCGCGCGCACCGCCGACGGCGGACCGAACGGGTTCAGGTTGCTGCTGAAGTCGATCACCTGATCCGGCGCAATGCCAAGCGCCGCGAGTTCGGTATGGTCGAGCGCGCCGTGTGCTACGTGATCGAGCGTGCCCATGTCGCCTCCAGTGCATGCAGTTCGACCGGAATGCCGCACACAACCAGATAGACCTCGTCGGCTGCGGCAGCAACCTGTTGATTGGCGCGCCCCAGCAGATCGCGGTACTGCCGTCCAAGCGGGTACTCCGGCACAATCCCCATGCCGACTTCATTCGTCACGACGATCAGGGTCAACCCTTGCGCACCTGCTGCTTCCAGAATCGCCGCTACTTCCCGTTCGACGACCGGCGCCGGGTCCGCTTCGTGCGCCAGCAGCAGATTGCTGACCAGGAGCGAGAGACAATCGAGCAGCACGATTGAACCGGGCGCAAGCGACGTCAGGACAGCCGCGACATCACGCGGCGCTTCGATGGTTTGCCAGGCAGACGGACGACGACGGCGATGGCGGGCGATCCGTTCGCGCATTTCGTCGTCCCCCGCCTCGGCGGTCGCCAGGTAGACGACGCATTCGCTCAGGCGCGCTGCGTACTGTTCGGCGCGCATACTTTTACCGCTGCGCGCGCCGCCGGTGAAGAGCACAATGCGACTCATACCGGCGCTCCCTTCTGCCAGGTTCCGGCTGCGGCGACGAAACGCTGCGCCGCCTGCGGGCATGCCAGAAAGTGGACATGGATGTACGACGCAAGCGTATTGTTGATCACCGCGCCTTCTGCAAACGTCGCCGGACGCAAGGCGTCGGGCAGGCAGGAGTAAAGCCAGGGCAGGCGTTCTGGGCGACTTTCCCATGCGGAATAGTGAAACTCGTGCCCGCGCAGCGTCTCACCCTTGCGCCAGAGCCAGGTGTCGCACTCAGCGCGCGCCGTGCGATACCCCAGCGTCAGGCGCGGCGTCATCACCGAGCGCCCGGCAAGCGCACCGACCATCGGGAAGGTCTGGCCTGCTGCATCGGTGATCGCTTCTGTCAGATACATCAACCCGCCACACTCGGCGTACACCGGCATGCCGGCGTCAACCGCCGCGCGAATGGCGCGCATCAAGGCGCGGTTGGCGCTGAGCGGTTCGGCGTAGAGTTCGGGGAAGCCGCCACACAGATAGATTGCTGCCGTTCCCTCGGGCAACATGGTATCGCGCAGCGGGCTGAAGAAGGCGATCGTCGCACCCGCCGCGCGCAGCAAGTCGAGATTATCTTCATAGAGGAAACTGAACGCCTCATCACGCGCAACGGCGATCACCGGCGCCATGCTGCGCGCTGCGTTTTCCAGCAGCGGCAAGGTGATTACGCTTGCGTCGAGCGGCGGCGCGGTATGCGCCAGCGCCATCACCCGCTCCAGATCGATGGTCGCTTCGATGCGCGCACGCGCCTCATGCAGCCACGCCTGCCAGCGTCCTGGTTCCGCCACCGGGATCAGCCCCAGATGTCGCTCCGGCAGCGTGAGCGTTTCATCGCGTGTCAGAAAGCCAAGCACCGGCACGCCGACGCTCCCCTCGATAGCGTCCTGCACCATGCGCGCATGGCGCGGGCTGCCAACGCGATTGAGGATCACCCCTGCAATCGTGAGCCGCCGGTCGAAATCGCGCAACCCGGCGACGAGTGCAGCAGCAGTGCGCGCCATTGCCCGCGCATCGAGCACGATCACGACCGGCGTGGCGGTCAGGCGCGCAACATGCGCGCTACTGCCGGTGTCATCGTCGCCGGAGTACCCATCGAACAGCCCCATCACCCCCTCGATGATCGCCAGGTCGGCGCCGGCGCTGCGCCGCGCCAGGATACCGGCAATCTGATCCGGCGGCGTCAGCCAGGCGTCGAGGTTGAAACAGGCGCGTCCGGCAGCGAGCGCGTGGTACCCCGGATCGATGTAATCCGGTCCACACTTGAACGGTGCAATCGTCAGACCACGCGCCGTCAGTGCGGCGATCAACCCGGCAGTGATCGTCGTTTTGCCGCTGCCGCTCATCGGCGCGGCAAGCAGCAAACGCGGCAGAGCGGGCATTATTCGTCCTCCCAGAACATGTGGTGTACCGGCGCGTCCGCCGGATCGAACCAGGCGAGGGTATCGGTCAGCGCGGCAACGGCGCCGACGACCAGGACGGCAGGCGGCGGCAGTTCGGCGCGCAGTTGCGCATCAGGAAGGGTTGTCAGCGTTGCGCGAAGCACACGCTGCTGTGCCGTCGTTCCGCGACTGATCAGCGCTGCCGGGGTGTGCGGGTCGCGCCCGGCGGCGATGAGTTTCGCACAGACCACGTCGAGACGGGTGAGCGCCATGAGCACGACGAGCGTTGGCATAGCAGCAAGCGCGCTCCAGTCGATGCCGCTGGCGTGCTCCGACGCCTCGTGCGCAGTGACCACCGCAAATGCCGACGCCACGCCGCGCCGGGTCAGCGGGATGCCAGCATACGCAGGCACGCCGATGGCTGAGGACACACCGGGCACGATTTCATACGGCACCCCGGCGGCGGCGAGCGCTGCCGCCTCCTCCGCCACGTGCCCGAAGACGCACGGATCACCGCCCTTCAGCCGGACGACCTGCAACCCATCGCGCACCAGACGCACCAGCAGATCATTGATCCCCTCCTGGCGCAGCGCGTGATGACCGGGACGCTTGCCAACGAAGATGCGCTCGGCGCAGGGCGGCGCTTCGTCGAGCAGTTCGGGCGCGATCAGGCGATCATAGAGCACCGCATCCGCCTGACGCAGCACGGTCAGGCCCCGCGCCGTGATCAGATCGGCGCGACCGGGACCGGCGCCGACCAGGTATGCTTTGCCCACCATAGGATGTCTTTCTGTCGTTCAGGTTCCATGAGTAATGATCGTGCGCATGATGCGATTTTGCGAGCGCCCCGACAAACGCCACCGTTATTGTCGGGGCAGGTCCCCATGCCTGCCCGCGCAGGGCGCCCACAAGGGGCGCCCCGACAACGCCCGCCACCGTTGTAGGGGCAGGCCCCCGTGCCTGCCCCCGCAGGGCGCCCCCACAGGGGGGCGCCCTGACGACGAACCATCGGGCGCCCACAAGGGGCGCCCCGACAACGCCCGCCACCGTTGTCGGGGCAGGTCCCCGTGCCTGCCCCCGCAGGCCCCCGTGCCTGCCCCCGCAGGGCGCCCCGACACCGGCGATTGTGTGGGCGGCCCGACGACGCCTGCCCTTCACGTTCAACCTTCATTCTTCCCCCAGCCAGCGGGCAATCGCGTCGCGCAGGGCGACGGCGCGGGCAGGCGCGGCGCCGCCGCTGCTCACGGCAATCGTGATACCGCCGGAGCGATGGACGGCGGGCACGTGGAACTGCCCTTCCTCCGGCGCGTCGGCCACGTTGCAGAGGATGCCCGCAGCCGTAGCATCGCGCGCGATCTGTGCGTTGACGCTGCGCTCGCCGGTGGCGGCGAATGCGAGCAACGCCCCCGTGAGATCGCCTGACTCGTAGATGCGTTGCACCCACGTGATCCGCCCTTCCTCCGCCCATGCCGCCAGTTGCGGCGTGGCAGTGGGGCTAACGAGGCGCACCGCTGCTCCGGCTTCGAGTAACCCGCGCACCTTGCGCTCGCCGACTGCGCCACCGCCGATGACGACGGCGGATAGCCTGTTGGCGTCGGTTAGCACGATAGGATATTCGGGCAGCGACTGATCCGACGTGGGCAGCGAACCGTTTCGGGGCGCCGCCGGCTTCGCTCTGGCAGCATATCCGCGCGGCGTCACCATTCGCCCTCCCACAACGTAGCTCTGACTGTTCCCCACCAGCACCACGGTGAACATGTCGGCGCACGACGGGTCTGCCGCTGTGAGGGTTGTCAGCGTCACATGCTCATTGGCGCGGGAGACGTTGCGCCCAAAGGCGACCGGCGTGGTCGGCGGACGGTGTTCCTGCAGGATGCGCAGCGCAGCGTCGAGTTGCCAATCGCGCCCGCGTGAGCGCGGATTGTACAGCGCGACGACAAAATCTGCCTGCGCCGCTGCCCGCAATCGACGTTCGATCACCGCCCACGATGTCAGTAGGTCGCTCAGGCTGATGATGCAGAAATCGTGGCTGACCGGCGCGCCAAGCCGTGCAGCAAGCGCCTGAAACGCGCTGATGCCCGGCAGCGCCTCGACCGTCGGATCGTCTCCCGTCCAGCCGTCGTCGTGCAGCGCCTCGAATACCGGCGCAGCCATAGCGTACACGCCGATGTCGCCGCTGCTGATCAGCGCCACCCGCCGACCGGCGCGCGCCAGATCGATAGCCTGCCGCGCACGTCCGGCTTCATCTCCCATTGCTGGCGTGACCAGCACCTCCTGATGCGGTTGCAGCAGATCACGGATCAGGTCGATATACACCCGGTACCCGGCCACGATCTCGGCACGGCGCAACGCTTCGCGCGCAGCGACGGTGAGGTGCTGCGGATCGCCGGGACCGATGCTGACAAGGGTAAGCATGCTCGACGACCGGCCAGATTCGGGTGAAGTCTGCCTCGAAGGGACCATGGACTCGCGCGGATGCACCGGATTCTCACGGGTCTGCGTTGAATGAGAAGCGATCGATCCGTGTGAATCCGTCCCGACCGGCGTAAATCCATCTTCTCCCATGTGCCAGGTCAACTGGGACTTGCGATGTTTTACCGATCCATGACCGCCCCCCAGGGCAACAGCAACAGTACAGCGCGGAAAGGCGCGTTTCGGCGCGATGAGCGGACCGCCGCCAACGATGACTGCGCACGGCTCAGCGACGCCGGGCAGGTCGAAGTGCGCGGTTGCGGCGCTGCGGCTGAACTGTGTTGCATCGAGTGCGGCAAGTTCGGCGGTCGGAACGACTCGCAGCGGAACGCCGAGCGCATCGGCGAGGGCGATCAGCCCTGGTTCTTCCGCTTTGATCTCGGCGGTGGCAAGCGCCGTCACGCAACGCTCATCGAGACCGGCGTCAGCGAGCGTCGCCCGAAGCGCATCACGCAGTTCATCAACCGGCACGCCGCGCCGGCACCCGATGCCGGCAACCAGAACCGGCGGCAGGTAACGCACACTCTTTGCGCGCAGAGCGCGCCAGAGATCGTCAATCCGGCGATGAGTCGCCAGCAGCGCCGCAGCATACCGGGCATCCGTCAGATCGGCGGCGTTGTCGACGAACTCGACGTTTGGGCAGGGCGCCAGGAGGTCTTCCATCAAACGATGGGCATCGGGCAGATCGGGGTCAACCCAGCATCCGAGCAGATCACCGTTGACCAGGCACGCCATTGCATGGGTCAGCGCCGAGTCACCGGCGATCCGCCACCCCTCGTCACGCCCGATCAGGTCAAGCGCGGGCAGCTCCTGCGTGTCGCTAGCAGTGGTGATGACCGCCTGACCGCCGGTGAGCGCGGCAATCCGGCGCGCCAGAGCGTTCGCGCCCGCCTGATGCCCGCCGATCAGGGGAATGACGAACCTGCCGGTCTCATCGAGGCAGACGACTGCCGGATCGGTTGTTTTGTCGGCGATAAGCGGCGCAATCGCGCGCACAGCGATGCCGCTCGCCATGATCAGCGCCAGTGCGCGGCTATGCTCCCACCAGTGACGCACTTCATCGAACAACGCGGCAGTGTACGGCGTTGCAACGGTTCCTTCACCGGCAAACTTCGCCGGTACCCGCGCAACGGCGTTCAATCCCCGCGCCAGACGCTCCGCCAGGCGCGCACCGGTGCGGGTGACGGCAATGATCGTGATGCTCACGCCTGCTCTCCGCTCTGCTCTCCACGGCGAAAACGGTGCGTATACGTGCGATCATACAGGCGGCTCGTCGCCCGATCCGTTCGTTTCAGCGCCGGATCGAGCGCCGGGCTGACCAGGATGAGCGCCTGGCGCGTAAAGCCGACCGATCTGACCTTTGCCACAATATCACCCAGCGTCCCGTGGATGATCGTCTCATCGGGCCAGCTCACACGGTGCAGTACGGCAACCGGCGTATCACGGGCGTATGCGCCGCCTGCCAGCAGTTCGTCCACCACGCGCTGGATGCGGGTGATGCTCAGGTAGATCGCCAGCGACGCACCGTGCGCCGCCAGGCGATGCAGTTCTTCACCGGCAGGCATCGGCGTGCGCCCGGAAGCGCGAGTGAAAATGACCGTCTGCACCACTTCGGGAACCGTCAGTTCGACGCCGAGACGGGCAGCCGCTGCAAATGCCGCAGTCACACCAGGGACGATCTCATAGGGAATGCCAAGCTCATCGAGCGCCGCCATCTGCTCGTGAATAGCGCCATACAGCGAGGGGTCGCCGCTGTGGAGCCGGGCGACGACCTGACCGGCGTGAGCAGCGTCCTGCATCAGGGAAACGATCTGCTCCAGATGCATATCGGCAGTGCCGATGATCCGCGCATCGGCGCGCGCCCACGATGCCGGCAGCCCGTCGTCCACCAGGCTATCAGCGTAGAGGATCAGGTCCGCCTGCGCCAGAATATCGCGTCCCCGCACCGTAATCAAGTCGGGGGCGCCGGGTCCTGCGCCGATAAAGTACACCATTCCAGCAGCAACAGGGTAGGTCATAGCATGTCTCCACGGCGAACGATGACCAGCGAGAGGTACGGACGGCGCTGCGGATCGAGCGAGCGCAGGTCGCGCGCGATCAACTCCTCCGGCATCCCGACGCGCTCGGCGTAGAGCGCGTGGTCAAGCAGGTCGAGTTCTTCGAGCGTCGCCGTGATTGCCGGCAACGCCGCCCCTGCCTTCATCAGCACGACGGTGTCGAAATCGCGCAGCAACTGTCGCAGGGTTGTCGTATCGGTTTCATAACTGGCAGGCACAACAATCAACCGTTCGTTGCTCATCGCCAGAGGTATGCCGCCAGCCGCAGCCGCTGCTGCAAATGACGTCACACCAGGAATGATGCGCACCGTTACCGGCGCCTGAAGCGCCGTCAACTCGCGCCAGAGGTAAACGAAAGTGCCGTAGAGCAAGGGGTCGCCAAGCAGCACATAGGCGCCATGGCGATCCGCGCCCAGTTCCGCCACAATCGTTTCGGCGGCGGCGCGCCATGCCGGGCGCAACTGACCGGCGTCGCGCGTCATCGGCAGCGGCAACGCCACAACCGTCTGGCGCGCGCGGTCGATCCACGGTTCAGCGATGCGCAGCGCCAGGCTCTGGTCACCGTCGCGGCTCTGCGGGACGAACAGCACATCCGCCGCCTGAAGCGCGCGCAACCCCTTGAGCGTGATCAATTCAGGATCGCCAGGACCAAGACCAATAGCAGTTAATGTGGCAGTTCTGGTCATTCGCTCGTTCTTTCCTGACTCATGCTCGCTCCTGGCGACTGACGCCGGCTGAGTCTGCCGAAGCCAGAGCCAATTGGTTCAAGTGTAGTGAAAATCACCCTCATTCCAAAACCCTTCGAGTAAGAGCCTATCCGAAACATCGCTGACTGAAGTGCGACCAGGTAGACGAAGGCAATGCCTTCGCCTGCCCAACTCATGCGCAGTCATTTACTGCCGGGGCGCTGCGGGCGAACGCCCGCGCTGAGCACGCGGTTCGACGGTGCTCACCGCACGTGAAAGCCCCATCGGGGCTGCTGACGCCACTGCGCAGTCATGCGTCCACGACCGCCAACGCGCCTTGTGGATCGTTATGCCTTGCGAACATCTGGTCTGACTGTAAGAAAGGCGATCACCAGCAGCGAATCCAGACACGGAGTCTTTGCGCCTTTGTGCGCGCTTATCTGAAAAGTATCGGCTCTACGTCTCCTTCCGCCAGACAACGATAAACACGGGATTGAGCGCTTCGAGGCGTCGCAGCGACTGGATCGGCATACCGCGATTGATCTGCGCCTGGATCATGCGTGCATCGGGCAGGAGCGCCGCTGCCTGCTGCACGTGGTCAAGCGTCACCAGATTCAACACCAGACGGCCCTGCGGTTGAAGACGGTGCTGCGCCACGCGAATAATCTCCTCCAGGCGTCCGCCGCTGCCGCCGACGAAGACGGCGTGCGGATCGGGACAATCGTTGCAGGCTTCCGGCGCTTCACCGTGGATGACGTGCACGTTTGGCGCCGGGAAGCGCCGCAGGTTCTCGTGGATATGCCTCACAAACTGTTCACGTCGCTCAATCGCATACACCCTGGCAGTCGGGCAGGCGCGCGCCGCCTCGATGCCGACCGACCCGCTCCCCGCGCCGATATCCCACAGCACATCCCCCGCATGCAACGCGAGTTCCGCCAGGCTGAGCAAACGCACCTCGCGTTTGGTGATCTGACCGGCGATGGTGCTGAATGCGGCATCGGGCAGACCGGGAGGGATGGGCTTATGGTTTACGCCATAGTCGTTCCAGACGACAAACACATTGAGTGGCGCAAATGTCTGTTCCACCGCTTCGGCGAGCGTTGTGCGCACGATGCGCTGCGCAGGACCTCCCAGATGTTCACAGACTGCGCAGCGCGTCGTTGGCGGCAAGCCGGCTTCCAGCAAGGCGGCGGCAATTCGGGCAGGCGTATTCTGCTGATCGGTCAGAAGAGCCGCTTTTGGCGCTGCCAGCACATGTGTCATTACCGCATCGAGCGGACGACCGTGAGCGCTGAGGATCGCGGCGTCGTTCCAGGGTTCCGCCAGCGCTGCGAACGCCAGTTGCGCCGAGGTTGGCGCCGGAAAGATGTCGAGCGCCTCTGGCGGCAATACGCGGCGCAGCGCAACGCCGATCCCGTACCAGAGCGGATCGCCCGACGCGAGAACCGCTGCCGACTCACCGCGTTCCCACGCCCGTTTCAGCCGCTCCAGCGCTGGTTCGGCTGAGGCGCCGATCATCAATCGTTCGCCGGTGAAACCGGGAAATGCCGCAAGATGACGCCGCCCGCCGACCAGCAGCGAGGCGCGCATGATGCGATCACGCAACGCAACCGATATTCCCACCGCGCCAGCGTCGGTCAATCCCACAACCAGGATGGGAGGGCGCGTTGTCATGGCGCTTCCTCTAGCGGCTCATCATCGCCGTCTGTATCGAACGGTTCGCTGACCAGGCGCTCGATCAGCGGGCGCGAGTCGCCAACCGGCGTTGCCGCACGCACCGGTTTGGACGCACCGGCGCGGGCAAGAACAGCGCCATCGAAATCGACCAGAATGGTCTCGAACCCCATGGCGCCCCCCTGCGCCTCGATGAAGCGCAGGCAATGCGCAAGCGCCAGATCGACAATCCGCTGGAGCGGCGCTGTCTGCCCGTACTGCTGACAGAGTTCGAGAAAGTGGCGCCCGGTGTTGGCGCCGGCAACCGCGTCGATCAGCGCCTGCGGCGCGCCAACCTCTCGACAGACCTGCGCCAGAAACGCAAAATCGACCTGATTGCCGGCGACGTGGGTCTGCATATGTCCCTGAGCAGTCTTGATCATTTTGCCGATCATGCCGACAAATACGGCTTCCTCAACGCCGCACGCAACACAGGTTTTCAGGGCGTCGCCGGTGAAGACGCTCAACTCCACGAACGCCAGTTCCGGCAGTTCGGGGAAGAGACGCATGGCGAACTTCTCCGAGCGTCCGCCGGTGCAGAGCACCAGCTTTGCGACATGGTTGCGCGCCGCCATCTCGACTGCCTGAATGACACTGGCGCGCCACGATGCGGTGCTGTACGGAAAGACCTTGCCGGTTGTGCCGAGGATGCTGATCCCGCCAACAATCCCCAGGCGCGGGTTGAGCGTCTTCTGCGCCAGGCGTTCGCCGTCCGGCACGCTGATGATCACTTCCAGCCCGTTGTGCGCGAGGAAGGCTTCGCCATCGGGCGCACACTCGCGCACCGCATCGCGCACATTGTCGGTGATCTGCCGGCGCGGCACAGGATTGATCGCCGGACCGCCGACCGGCAGCCCTAATCCCGGCAGCGTGACCCGCCCCACCCCAACGCCGCCGTCGAGCGTAATGCCGGCGCCGTCCACCCGCCGCACCCGCGCACAGATCAACGCGCCGTGGGTGACATCCGGGTCATCGCCGGCGTCCTTGACCATGCAACAGTACGCCCAATCCTCACCGCGCTGCGTGTTCACCGGCGTCATCGTCGCCGTTTCGCCGCAGTGCGCTGAGCCTGCCGAAGCGATAGGCAGCGTAATTGTGACCTGTTCGGGCCAGATGCCCGTCAGGAGCGCGATGGTCGCGGCTTTGGCGGCGGCCGCGGCATTGCTTCCTGTGGTATAACCGGTGCGGAGACCGCGCTTATTGCGGGGTGGAACGGAATTGCTCATCAGGATCAGTAGACTGCCGTATTATCGACTCCAGCCGCCAGGCGCAGAAGCGCATTCACGATCGCCACGGCAACTGTCGAGCCGCCCTTCCGCCCGACCGTCACAATCCAGTGCACATCGGTGCGCGCCATGAGCGCCTCTTTACTCTCGACGGCGTGCACAAACCCGACCGGCACGCCAATCACCAGCGCCGGACGCGCGCCGCCGTTGATCAGGCGCAACAGTTCATACAGCGCAGTCGGCGCATTGCCGATTGCCACGACTGCGCCATCGAGCAAGCCGCTCGTCTGCGCCACGCGAATGCCGGCTGCGCTGCGGGTCAACCCATCGTCATCGGCAATCGACAGCGCCTCGCGCGAGTCGTTCAGACAGTGTACCGCGCCGCCAAATTCGCGCACCCGGCGCTCGTTGATGCCGGCGCGCACCATCTGCACATCGGCGAGCACATGGCAGCCGTGCCGCAGCGCATCAATGCCCGCCTCGACAGCGCCAGGGCTGGCGCGGGTGATCGCGGCGAACTCGAAGTCCGCCGTGCTGTGAATGACCCGTTCGACTACTGCGTTGAGCGGCGCTTCGAGATGAAAACCGCGCTCCTCGAGTTCAGCACGGATAATCGCAAATGAGCGCGCCGCAATCTTGGCAGCAGTGAGCGTCTCAGCAGGAAACTCAGCCATGATCCCCCTCCTCTCGTTTCAGGCGCGACGCAACCTGTGCGACACGGCGTCCCAACTCGCGCGCCTGCGCCAGGTCCTCGTCGGTCAGAACACCGACAGCCGTCGCGCCATAGTACGAACCGGCGCGTTCCATGACCGGACTCCAGGGCAGCCCCACGACGATCATCCCCGCGCCCAGGAACCAGTGCAGCACGTTCAGCAGCGTAAACTCGGTGCCGGAATGTCGCCCGGCGCTGCTGGTGAACGCCGCGCCCACTTTCCCCGCCAGGCTCCCCTCTTCCCACAGATCGCCAGTGGTGTCGAGCCAGCGTTTCAACGTTCCCTTGATCCCCGTCCAGTTCGGCGTCCCGATGATAATCGCGTCCGCCGCCAGCAGATCCGACTTTTCGGCTTTGATCGGCTGTTTGATGTCAACCGTGACGCCTGGAACGCTGGCGGCGCCCTCGGCGATCGCCTGCGCCAGCGCTGCCACCTGGTTCCCGGTGTCATGCAGAATAAACACGCGACAGGGCGAGGTCATGTCAGCCTCCCTGAAAGTGCGAACCATTGCGTCAGCCACGCGACTGATATTCAGTATTGTAGATCATCTGTGAGAGTCTGGCATGGTCATACGCGCTTATCTCTGCACATGCTCCTTCCAGTAGTGATACGTTTTCGCCACTGCCGTGACGACATTTTTGATCTCCCCGTCCACACAGAAGTCGGGACCGGCGGGGAGAAAGAGGGTGCATCCCTCGCGGCGCACGCTCACATTTTCGACGACAATCGCCCGTAGCAGCCAGAGCGCCATTTCTTCGCTTTCGCACACAAGGCCGATCCATCCGGGGGCGCTCTCCGTCACGACCGGCAGGCCTGTCACCATATGCAGACCGCGCGCCAGTTCCGCGACCACGCGCGCGTATTCCTCCCGATCAGTAGCGACAACCTCCGGCGACACCGGTTCGAGCAGGGTCCCCCGGTGCGGTGGTCCGCCCGCCAGCGCCAGTTCGCAAAACGGGTTGTCCGGATCATCCCCGCCCCAGACCCGATCCCATGCCACCCGTCCGTCTTCGTCGTAAACGAGCGGCGCGGCGCTCATCGGCGCGGCGCTGACGGGCCTGCCATTGCGGTAGCGCGGCGGCAGAATGGCGTCGAGCGCAGCAGTTCCGTGACGGTGCGCGCCGCGCAGCCCGTGATGATGATCGCTCTCCTGAGGACGACCGTAGTCCTCCTCGAACCCCGGCATCACGCGCCGGTACTTGCACAGGTCGCAGTTCACTGCGGCGACGCCGTTCATCGCTTCTTCGTAACGCTGCACGATGGCGGTGAGGACGCCATCGTGCAAGCCCAGATGCTCCGCCATCAGAATAGGAGTTGCGGGATGCTGCTGCCGGGCGGCATCGACCTGCTGCGCCATCCATTGCAGGATGCGTCCGGTGAAGAGGAGATACGGCACGACAATGATCTGCGCTGCGCCAAAGGCGACACAGTGACGAATGGTGGCGGCGACGTCAGGACGGGTGATGCTGTAGAAACCATACGCTATCCAGCCAAATCCGCTCCCTTCCCACAGCAGACGCGCCATTCGCGCGACATCCGAGTTGCTATCGGGGTCGCTGCTGCCCCGCCCGATGAGCGCGAGTGCAGTTTTGTCGCGCGGGATGCCCGCAGACGCGGCGGCATACGCCGCTTCCACGCGCTCTGCCAGCGCGCGCACCAGGGCATATTGAACCCCAAGCGGCGCCCCATAGCGAATGTCGAGATTGGGATGGCGCATACGCGCCTTGTTGAGCGCCACCGGAATGTCATTCTTCTGGTGACCGGCGGCGCCGAGGAGCAGCGGCAGGGCGACGATGCGCCGGTATCCGGCGCGCGCGCAATCGTCGATTGCCTGAGCGATTGGCGGATCGGCAAGTTCGAGGAAACAGGGTTGAACGAAGGTATGCAGCCGCTCGCCGACCAGTGCCGCCATCCGGTGGTACTCGTCCAGACCGGCAGGATCGTCGGTGCCGTGACCGATCAGCAGAAGTGCAGGTTGGTTGGATGCGTGTGTCATTGTATTCCTTTCCAGATGGAGATCGATGTGAGCAGCCTTGTGCCGGCGAGGGCGTTCCACGCGAGCATGGCGGACCCGCTTTCGACGGATTTGAATGCGCACGAAGGCGCAAAGGTTTTCGCCTCGTAAGCGGCTTTGTAGCGTGGAATGCGCCTGCTCCGCCGCACTCCCATCTCATCCTGTCGGCAACCTATGGGGGCGCCCCCTCCAATCCGGCGTCGGGCGCTCACCAGGGGCGGCCCGGCAATCCGGCGTCGGGCGCTCACCAGGGGCGGCCCTACTACGACCTTGTCCCCGCCAGCGCTGCCGCTCCTCCCGCCAGCAGTGCGAGCACGATGCGCGCAACGCGCCGCGCGTCGCCAATCATGGCTGCGTCGGGAAGGCGTGATCCATTCCCCAGCACATAGTGCCCGCGCTTTGTCAACGTTGTGTCGAGCGCACCCGCCATCGCCGCCATGGGCCAGCCCGCGTTCGGCGATGCAGTGCGACCGGCGTCACGACGCGCGACCCGCCACGCCTCGGCGCCCCGACCACACACGATCTGCGCAGCGACGGCAATCAGCGCCGCCGTCAGGCGCGCCGGCAGCAGGTTGAGCGCATCGTCGAGGCGCGCCGCCGCCTTGCCGAGATGTTCGTAGCGCTCGTTGCGGTATCCCCACATAGCGTCCGCCGTGTTCGACAGACGGTAGATCGCCGCGCCCGACAGACCGCCGAGCAGGAATGCCAGCGACGGCGCCACCAGGCTATCGCTCAGGTTCTCCGCCAGCGACTCGATTGCCGCGCCTGCCACTTCATCGGCGCGCAGATCGTCGGTCGGTCGGCTCACCAGGCTCCAGCCGAGCGCCCGCCGCGCTTCGAGCAGATCGCCGCATTCCAGCGCCGCCTGCACGTCGCCGACCGCTCGATCCAGTCCGCGGTATGCCAGCAGCATCGAGGTAATGCCGCCCTGAACAATCGGATGCTGCGGCGCGCGCGCCGCAACGAGACCGGTCAGCGCCGCGCCGCCTGCCAGCCACATTCCGCCCCACACGAGACGTCGTGCGGCATCCTGCGGCGCCAGCCGCTCCCCCAGCCGCATCCAGCGCCCCATGAGCGCCACCGGATGCCAGGTATTCGGCGGGTCCCCGAAAAGGAGATCGAGGGTGAGGGCGAAAAGGAGCGTGCGACTTCGGCGTGAAAGCGACATAGCAAATGCGTCAACGAATGGCGTCAGCGAACAAACAGCATGCGCAGGCACATAAACCAACGCAAACAACGTTCAACCAACGTTCAGCGCTCCCCCACCGGACCCAACAACGACCGCAACTCAGGATCGCCGAATACCTGCGCCGACGGCGCGACGGCAATCACGCGCCCTTCGTTCATGACGACGACGGTATCCGCCCAGTGCCGTGCAGTGTCCAGGTCGTGCGTGGCAAGCACGACTGTTGCGCCGCGCTCTACCAGTCGATCGAAAATGTCGAAGACCTGCCGGCGCATCCAGGGGTCCAGCCCGGAAGTGGCTTCATCGACCAGCAGGATGTCCGGTCCCATCGCCAGCACCCCTGCGAGCGCCACGCGCGTTTTCTGCCCGCCGCTCAACGCATGGGTCGGGCGTTCGAGCAGATCGCTGACGCCGCACAGGTCCGCTGCCTCCGCCACGCGGTGACGAACCTCATCAGTGCTCAAACCCAGGTTCAGCGGACCAAAACTGATGTCCTGCAGAACGCTGGCGCTGAAGAGTTGATCGTCCGGGTTCTGGAACACCAGCCCTACCACACGGCGGACACGCAGCAGACTACGGCGGCTGTACTCCAGCAGAGCGCCGTTCAGCCGCACCTGACCCGCCGTGGGGCGCAGGATGCCATTGCCGTGCAGGAGGAGCGTGCTCTTGCCGGCGCCATTGCGCCCCAGCAGCACGATCCGGCGTCCCGCCTCGATCCGCAGCGATGCGCCGCGCAACGCCGGCATATCGCTTCCGGGAAAAGTGTAGTGCAGGTTATCGAACTCAAGCACGGCGCTCATCCGACCATTCTCGCCAGCATCAGGCTCGCCGTCAGCCCGACGCTCGCCTGCCAGATGCGCGGACTCCGCCGATAGGTCAGCGGCAACACACGCAATGCGCCATCGAACCCCCGGCTTTCCAGCGCGATCTGAGTGCGCTGGCTGCGTCGGTAGGCGTCGAGAAACAACTGATTGGCAAGCAACGCGGCGCTGCGCATCGCCGTGCGCGCCGTCGCATACCCCAGGCGCGCGTCCTGCGCGGTCGCCATCCGCTCCAGACTGTCGAGCAGCACGAAGATTGCCCGATACGTCAGCGCCATGACATCGATCAAACTTTCCGGCAAGCGGATGCGACGCATCAGATCGATCAGGTCGATCAGCGGCGTTGTCAGGATCAGGAAGTTGAGCGCCGCTACACACCCCAGCGAGCGGGTCAGCACCAGCAGCGCCAGCGTGAGCGACTCGGGCGCGATGCTGATCCAGAGCGCGCCAACCTGCCATGCGACCACCGTCGTTTCCGGCGTCTCACGTCCAATACTGATCGCAACGCCGATGACCGAGAGACCCAGAAACACCCCTTCCGTCAGCAACACACGACCAAAGACTCGCACTGGTATCCTTGCCCACCACGTTGTGAGCGCCAGCATCCAGCCAAGCGCCAGCACACCGACGGCAGGACGATCCAGCGCCAGGCAGAAGATGATCGCCAGCAGCGCCAGCCCGCCTTTCTGCGCCGGATCGATCGAACGCAAGGCATTCCCAAACGCATACTGATCAATGACACGCATCACGGCTGGCGCTCATCGATCATGGCGCATGGCGCTGGCGCTGACCATGCTTGAAGCCAAAAAAGTACCCGATCAGCCCAGCGCCTAACCCCGCCTGAATGGCAAAAAGCAGACTCTCGGTTTCACCGCCCGGCGGCTCAAAAAGCGGCGCAAACCAGGGTTCGTAATCCGGCGCAACCTCCGTGATCGCCGTTTCGGCAATTGCGTCTGCACCCTCGAACTCCGAGTCGCGGATCATCAACAACGGGACAATTGCAAGCACGACGACGATCAGCAGCAGAACGAGCGAAGTAGTCCATCCAAAGGGTTTGCTGTTCATGCCTGCGCCCCTTTCAGCACACCGAGCGACTGCAACTCCGACTGAGCGTTCGCCTGTAATGCGTTGAAAATCAGAACCGTCAGAATGCCTTCGCTGATCGCCAGCGGAATCTGAGTGACCGCAAAGATCGCGCCGAATTTGGCGAACGACGCCGCAAACCCGCCGACTGCGTCCGGGTACGCCAGCGCCAGTTGGGTGGAGGTGACGACATAGGTGAACAGATCTGCCATTGCCGCCGCGAGGAAGACGGTCAACCAGATCGGTGCGCGGTCTTTCAACCCTTTCCAGATGAACCATGCCACGAACGGACCGACGACCGCCATACTGAACGCATTGGCGCCAAGCGTCGTCAGGCCGCCATGGGCGATGAGCAGCGCCTGGAACAGCAGAACGACGCTCCCCAGAATACTCATGACCAACGGACCAAAGAGGATCGTCCCCAGACCGGTGCCGGTCGGATGGCTGCTCGAACCGGTGAAGCTCGGTATCTTGAGCGCGCTCAGGACGAAGGCGAATGCAGCAGCGAAACCCAGAAGCAGGCGCGTCTCCGGCTTTTCGGCGATCAGCCGATTAATCTGGCGAATGCCGAGTATCCAGAACGGAAGAACGAGGACGAACCAGAGTCCGGCCCAGAACGGCGGCAGGAGCCCCTCCATGATGTGCATCGCATATGCCGCACGTGACTCAAAGGCGATGAGCAGTGCAGCGCCGATAACGACCAGCAGCCAGCGGTGAACCGATTTCATACGATGGACCTCCTTTGAAATCTTACGAACGATATGCCTGGAGCAAACGTTCGACATACTTCGCAATAATGTCCACCTCGATGTTGACAACGGCGCCCACGTCCTGACCTCCCATAATGACGGCTTCTTGCGTATAGGCGACGAGTGCAACCCCAAACGTGCTCTCGTCTACATCTGTCACCGTCAGACTGACGCCATCGACGGCGATGTACCCTTTCTCAACAATATAGGGCAACAGCCGCGCTGGCGGACGAATGCGCACCCTCTTGGAGTCGCCTTCAGGAGTCACGGCGACAATTTCGCCGACGCCGTCGATGTGGCCCTGCACATAGTGCCCGTCCATGCGACTGCCAAAGGCGAGGGAACGCTCCAGATTGACCGGATCATTGACGCGCAGGCGACCGAGGTTCGTGCGCTGCAACGTTTCCGGACTCAAGCCGAAGCGAAACCAGCCATCTCCGAGCTCAGTGACTGTCAGGCAGGCGCCGTTGACAGCGATGCTGTCGCCAATGCGCGCTCCCTCGTGTGCAATGCGACTCGCCACCTGCACAAAGTTGCCCTGTGGCAGATCGCTAGCGATGTCGATAACACGGCCCATCTCTTCAACAATGCCAGTAAACATATCGCACCCTCCGTCGAGCCGACTCCTGCTGTTTCCGATCAGAGCGCCCTGCGACGAGAATGTTGCCAGACGCGCCAGAGACGCTCTTTCCTGCCGTTCCCCCCGTGACTGTCGTCTTTGTCCCTGGTTCTCATACTCATACGCGGCCATTTGGACCATACTGCTGGTGCGCGCGGGACGCCGGGCCGCTGCGGGCTGAAGCCCTCGCTGAGGCAAGTGAAAGCCCCGCTGGAGCTGCTGCTGTCACTGCGCAGTCATGCGTCCACGACACGCCTGCCGCAGCGCGTTGACTGTTGCGCCTTGCCCAACGAACGCGCGAACATGTTGTCTGACTGACCGCAAGTTCGTATTGAGTCCACTGCAAAAAGGCTTAACCACAAAGGACACGAAGCGCACGAAGGTGAATAAAAATGAAAAGCATTTCCTTTGTGTCCCTTTGTGACCTTCGTGGTTTCGTGGTTACAGCTTTTTGCAGTGAAGTCAGTATTAGAATTAAATCCGGTATAGATTGCGCAGGCGGGCTTTGCACCTGTAGCCCGCAGCTTCAGCCGCCGGGCGGACTCATACCAAGGCGCAGTCTGCGTCCACGCCTGCCAGTGCGCATTGACCGTTGCGCCTTGCCCAACGAACGCGCGAACATGTTGTCTGACTGGAAGCCACTTGGCATCAGTTCTCAGTTCTCGGTTCTTGGTTCTTGGTTCTCAGTTCTTGGTTCTTGGTTCTCAGTTCTTGGTTCTCAGTTCTCAGCCCTCGACCTTCCCCGACACCCCCGCCTCACCGAAGGTTGCCATCTCGTCGAGGATTTTGCAGGCTGCCTGGCAGAGCGACATGCCCAGCGCCGCGCCCGTCCCCTCGCCGAGACGCATGCCCAGATCAAAGAGCGGCGTCAGATCGAGATGAGCGAACACGGCCTCGTGCCCCTGTTCTACCGAGCGGTGCGCGGCGATCAGATAGGATTGCGCGGCAGGCGCCAGGGTGCAGGCGATCAGCGCCGCTGCGCCGGAAATGAAGCCATCGACCACGACCGGCACGCGCCGCGCTGCTGCGCCCAGGATGACGCCTGCCAGCCCGCCGATCTCGAAGCCGCCGACCTTTGCCAGCACATCCAACCCGTCGCGCGGGTCGGGACGGTGCAGCGCCAGCGCCTGCTCAATCACCGCAATCTTGCGTGATAGTCCGGCATCGTCGATGCCCGAGCCGCGCCCGGTAACCTCAGCGACAGGACGACCGGTGATCGCAGCGACAACCGCGCTCGATGCCGTCGTATTGCCGATGCCCATATCGCCGGTCGCCAGCAGATCGACGCCGGAGTCGACAGCATCGTTGGCACACGCAATGCCGACTTCAATCGCCTGCTGCGCCTGCGCGCGGCTCATCGCCGGTTCAACCGAGAAATCCGCCGTTCCCATGCCGATTTTGCGGTCGATCAATTCGGGATGCGCCGGCAGATTGGCCGCCACGCCAATATCTACCACAATCACGCGCGCACCAACGTGACGGGCAAGAACATTGATCGCCGCGCCGCCGTTGAGGAAGTTCAGCACCATCTGTGGCGTCACTTCCGAGGGATACGCGCTGACCCCGCGCCGGGCAACGCCGTGATCGGCAGCCATGACGATCACCGCCGGATTGTTCAGCCGGGGACGCGGCTGCCCGGTAATTCCCGCAATCTGAATCGACAGCGTTTCCAGTCTTCCCAGCGCGCCCTGCGGCTTGGTCAGCACATCCTGCCGCGCCTGCGCTGCGGAAGCCGCCGCCTTGTCGAGCGAACCTATACCTGCAATGGTGCTGTTCAGTAGACTCATGTGGTTGCCTCCTTGTTTATGGGTTAGGAGTTAGAGAACCAGAGACCAAGAACCGGGAATGGGTCAGGGAGTAGGGAATGGGGACTCACCTTTCACCTTCCCACATGCAACCCTTCCGCCCCTCGCCTCCCCCTCTCGCCCCTCGCCTCTCGCCTCTCGCCTCTCGCCTCTCACCTCTCGCCTCTCGCCTCTCACCTCTCGCCTCTCGCCTCTCGCCTCTCCCCTCTCCCCTCTCCCCTCGCTCCACCTCTGGTATCCACGAGGGACGCGAAGGCGCACGAAGGGTCGATCATACGTATGATGTGTCACCTGGAACCTTCCCACCACTGTGATCAGCAGCGCAGACCTCAAGGGTCAGGTACGTTTCCACCTTCCCAACCTTCAACCTTCAACCTCCCACCTTCAACCCTCTCCCGCCACAGATCGCCCTGTTCCAGCAGCGTCTCCAGCATCTCGCGAGACTCGGGCGATGGATCGGACCACATGCCGCGACCGATTGCTTCGTACAGGCGCTCCGCCATTGCCTGGAGCGCCCAGGGGTTGACCTGTTCCAGCCATTGCCGCACCTCCGCGTCGCGCAGATAGCGTTCCGTCACCCGCTCGTACATCCAATCGTCGAGCACGTCGGCGGTTGCGTCGTAGCCGAAAAGATAATCGACAGTCGCCGCCAGTTCCAGGCCGCCTTTGTAGCCGTGACGCTGCATGCTGGCGATCCACTTCGGATTGACGACCCGCGCCCGGAAGACGCGCCGTGCCTCTTCGCGCAGATCGCGGGTGCGCGGACGCGCCGGGTCGCTGCTGTCGCCGAAATAGCGCGCCGGATTTTTGCCGGTCAACGCGCGAATGGTTGCGATCATACCGCCATGAAATTGAAGGTAATCATCGCTATCGAAGATGTCGTGCTCGTGGGTGTCCTGGTTTTTCGTGGCAACCTGCACCCTGCTCAGCGCAGCGGCAAACGCCTTCTCGGCAGGAACGCCCTGCTCGGCGGCGGTGTAGGCATATCCCCCCCAGGTGAGATAGACGCGAGCAAAGTCGGCGTCACGCTCCCAGTTCTGCGCATCGATGAGCGGGAGAATGCCCGCGCCATAACTCCCCGGTTTGTTGCCGAAGATGCGGTACGTCGCCTCTCGATGCGCTTCCGCTTCGGACCTCCCGGCGGACCGCAACGCCTGCGCCGCCTCCAGCGCGTGTTTGCGCGGGAAGTTCTGATCCGGCGGCTCGTCGAGCGCCACGACTGCCTGCACCGCCTGGTCGATCAAGGCAATCAGATGCGGGAAGGCATCGCGAAAAAATCCTGAGATACGACACACCACATCGATGCGCGGACGCCCCAACTCCTCCAGCGACACAATATCGATCCCGGTCACGCGCCGGTTCTCGCGCTGCCAGCGCGGACGCACGCCAAGCAGCGCCAGCGCCTGCGCAATATCGTCGCCAGCCGTGCGGATCGCGCTCGTTCCCCAGATGCTGATGCCGACACTTTCCGGCATATGCCCGTACTCGCGCTCATAGCGGGCAATCAGGTCGCGCGCCAACCCCTCGCCGGTCTGCCACGCAGCCGGACTCGGCAGCGCGCGCGGGTCCATGCTGTAGAAGTTTCGTCCGGTCGGCAGGACATGCGCCATGCCGCGGGTTGGTGCGCCGCTTGGTCCCGGCGGAACGAATCGCCCCTCCAGCGCCGCCAGGAGATGCGCGATCTCGTCCCCTGCGCTCCGGCGCAGGTTGGGCGCCAGTGTGTCGCAGGCGTACCGCAGCGCCTCCGCAATGCGAACGTTTGGCGGAACAGGCATGACATCGGCGATCACCTGCTCGACATCCTGGACGCGCCAATCGCGCGCTTCCAGACGCCGCAGCAACTCCTTGCTCAACCTCTCGATATGCTCAATCACATCGGCGTTGGTCTGGAAGGTCATAACGGCATGCTGCGCTTCGCCCGCGCCTGAACGACGCTCCCCAGGGCGCTCCCGCAGCGCCCTCCAGTCTTCGCCAAGCGCAGCCGCTACCGCCTCTGGAAGACTGGGAGCATCGAGATTCGGCAGGCGCAGCAGATGGTAGACCAGTTCCACCAGTTGTTCGCCGGTCGGCATCACACCGAGAATGTGCAGCCCATCGCGGATCTGTGCGCCGGTCAATTCACAAAGATATCCCTCGATATCTTCCAGCAAATGCGCGACTTCCCGACCTTCCAGTTCCGCCAGTGCAGTCGGTGTGCCATCCTCCAGAAAACTGCCGTCCCACTCGTGACGATGGTCGCCGTGGTCCGCCTGCCAGATATAGCGCAGATCGTCATCGAGATGCGAACGTTGCAAAACCTCCCAGATCTGACGCTGAAGCAACGGCAATTTACCGGGGTCGAGATGCTCGGTGCGATAATACTCATCCACCAGTTGGGCAAGTTCCGCCAGATCGCCATACGCGCCGGCGCTGGTTATCGGCGGCGTCAGGTGATCGACGATCACGGCGTGCGCCCGGCGCTTCGCCTGCGTTCCCTCGCCAGGGTCATTGATGATGAACGGATAGACGAGCGGCAGATCGCCGAGGAACTGATCGGGGAAACAGGTCGCACCCAATCCCACGCCCTTGCCCGGCAGCCACTCGAGGGTTCCGTGCTTCCCCAGGTGCACAATCGCGTCAGCCCTCCACTCATCGCGCAGCCAGCGGTAGAGCGCATAGTAGTTGTGCGGCGGCGGCAAATCGGGGCGATGGTAGATGGCGTTGGGGTCCATATCGTAACCGCGCGGCGGCTGGAGCGCCACGAAAACGTTGCCGAACTCCTCGCCGGCGAGCGCTAGGTCGCCATTGTGGACATACGCCCCGCCCGGCGGCGGACCCCACTGACGGATCACGGCATCCTGGAGCGCAGGCGGCAGATCGGCGAACCAATGGGCATACGTCGCGCCCGAAACACGGTATGCCCGCGCCAGTTGTTCGGTTGTCAGCCAGGTTTCGTCGTAGGAGCAGCGCGCAATCAGATCGGCGATCAGGCGGTCGCCGCTTTCGGGCAGGTCACCGACCTGATACCCTATCTCCTGCATTGCCTGGAGCAGGCGCATGAGCGACGCAGGCGCATCGAGACCGACCGCATTTCCGATCCGCTGCGCCTTGGCGCTGCTGTTGGTCAACACGAAAGCGATCCGCTTCGCCGCATTCGGTGTGCGTCGCAGCGCTGCCAGCCGTCGAGCGATTCCCGCCAGGCGCGCCATTCGCTCCTCATCGGGAACCGAACGCGCCGGCGCTTCGCCCTGCTGTTCCTTGAACGCCACTGGCACGCCGATGATCCGCCCGTCGAACTCCGGGATCGCCACATTCATTGCCGTATCGAGCGGACCAAGACCGCGACCGCTGCGCAGCCACTCATCGCGCGACGTACTGCTCACGAGCGCCTGAATCACCGGAACATCAAGGAGGCTGAACGGATGCGGATCACTCTCCCCAAGCGCAAAACTCAACGTGCTGATCACCACATCCACTTGCCCTGAGCGGCGCCGAACTGCCGCTCCCGCTTCGGTCAACACGCGCAGCGCGTCCGGTTCCTTCCCCTCCGCAGCGTCCTTGAGCGACTGCGTATACACTGCGCGGACGCGCAGCCCCTGCGCCTGAAGCGCTGCTATGAACGCATCGACGAACGCTGTGTTGCCGCTGAGCAGATGGGCGCGATAGAAGAGCAATCCGGCAAGAGGGCGGGTTTCATCAGCGGCGTCAGCGCAACACGACGACACCGGCGTATAGACGCCGTGCATCGGCAGTTCGACCGGCGGATCGTACCCCCAACCGCTCAGCAGCAGGTGATCACTGAGGCATTGCAGACCGTTGGCAAGGTTCGAGAGACCGCCATACTGGAAATAGGCGCTGACCAGCAACGCTAGCGGCACACCGACCGTCGAGCGCGCCATGAGGTCCGGGTCGAGGGTTTCGACGGCTGGCAGGCAGAGCAGGAAGCCGCCAGCGGCGCGCGCCCACTCCTGGAGGCGGTCCAGTCCATAGGCGAAGGCGGCGGCGCTGTGGAGACGCACGATCACCACTGCCACGCCGGGGAGCAGGTCGCGCAGCAGATGATCGACAGCAGCATCGTCCGGCAGGCGACCGATATGCGCAACCCGCAGCGGTGCAAATCCTTCCGGCAGCAGCGCACACGCCTGTTCGAGCGCCAGCAGATCGGTATCCGCCTGACTGAGCACCAGAATCCCATCGCCGATCATCGCGGGCAGCGGTTCGGAGCGCCGCTCGCCAGGCGCACTGCCATCCCACGCAAACCCATTGAAGAGGAGCGGCGCCAGCGCAGGCGGCGGCGGCAGGTCGTAGTCGGTCGCCAGCAGCGCTTCGATGTAATCGTACAGCACAGGGATGAGCGCCTCATCGTTGAGCGAATGGAACCAGTACGGTCGTCCATCGATCAGAAGGAGCGCGACGTTCGCCAGCGGGCATGGACCCAGGCACCCGCCCTGGCTCAGATGGACGCGGTTGCGCAGTTTGCGCCGCTCCCATTCCTCGTGGTAGATGTCGGTGCGAACCGGCGCAAAACCACGCTCTGTGTGACCACAGCAGCAACCGGTGGCGCAGACGATCAGCATCCCCCGACGCGCCCCGGCATTGACCAGGCGACCGTCGCTGCGCTGCACCATGTTGCGCTTCAGGCGTTCCACGACGTGCGTTCCTTTCAAAGACGCCGTTTGCCGTTCAGTACTCGATGCCTTTTTGCGCCCGAATGCCCTGATCGCGGAACGGATGCTTCACCTCGCGCATCTCCGTCACAAGATCGGCGAAGTCGATCAGCGCCTGGGGCGCATTGCGCCCAGTGATAATCAGGTGCAGCATCGGCGGCTTATGCTGGCGCAGCCACTCGATCACCTCTGCCGTCTCGATCCAGCCGTAGATTAGCGCATACGTAAACTCATCCAGCAAAAAGACATCGTACTCACCGCTGGCGATCCGCGCTTTTGCCGTCTCCCAGCCGTGAATCGCCTTCGCCTGCGTCTCATCGAGGTCACGGCTCGTCCAGGTAAACCCATCACCCATCGGCGTCAGATCGATACCCATGCGCTGAAGGGCGCGCAATTCGCCATAGTTGGCATTTTCGTGCTTCAGGAACTGAATGCCGCCGACCCACATATCACGCCCCCAGGCGCGGAGCAGGATACCGAGCGCTGCGGTGGTCTTCCCTTTGCCATTGCCGGTATTGACTATCACCAACCCCTTCTTCACCCGATTGGCGCGCGCCGCCTTGCGCCGCTCCTCGGCTTCCGCCGTCGAACCAGGGGGCGGCGCTGCATCGGTTTCCGCCGCGCTGTCTGGGATGTCATGTGCAGTTTTTGGGGTGTGTTGACTCGGATTTTCTTCCATCGAACAAACCTTTCGGTATGGCGGCGAATGAGCGAATAGGTCAACGGATCAACGAATAGGTCAACGGATAAACGTTCAACATGCAACGTGCAACGTTCAACCTCCGTCTTCCAGATACGAAAAGCCCCGGACTCTTTCGAGAACCGGGGCGACAGAGCATGACGCAATTCCTGACGGAACGCCAATTCTGTTCATCCTCCCTGGCTCGAGAAGGGCTGAACAACGGACATCGCGGCAGGCATCCTGGCTTCCGGCTGACAATTGCCGGTTACAGTTGCGGCACAGCGCTGGACTTGCACCAGCTTCCACCTTTACGCCCTGGCATCCGGGCCCTGCGGGTCACCGCAACGGTTGTTGCATTGAACAGGTGCAACCTCACGCCATCTAGCGTCCAGGAACACAAGTACGGGTGAAGGGAATAACATAGAGATTATAGCACAATTTGCAAGGCGGGAGATATGAAGGGCGCTGCGGTTCCACAAGGGTGCGACTGTCATCCTCCCGCCTCGCACCACGACCAGACCCCGCCAAGCGTCACTGAGCCGAATCGCTCATTTCCCCCTTCGTTGTACACCGTAAAACGATAGAGCCGGTCGTGATGGTCGTAGGCGTGCAGCATGGTTTCGTCGTAGACCGCTACGCTGAGAAGATACCGCCCCGCCAGTAGCGGCAGTGCCGCAATCCGCATCTCAACCACCCCTTCGCCCTGAACGGCGGGAATGTCGAGACCGGCGAACAACGAATTTGGCCCGGCAAGCACGAGACCGCTTTCATGATGAATTGCCAGACCGAACACCGGGCGCGGCACGGCTCGACAGGCGCGATAGCGGATACGAATGGTCAGCGGCGCACCGGTGTGCGCCACCACACGCGCAATACCGCTCGCATCGCACAATTCCACGCCGGTAATTTCAACCTCACGCGTGCCAAAGCGTCGGTTTGGGTCGGCAGTCAACGTGTCCTGCTGCATCAACGCCTCGCGCTCACGCCGGTTCACCTCGGCAAGGTAGGCATCGATCACCTCACCGGTTGTTCCAAGCACACGAACCGCGCCATGATCGAGCCATACCGCGCGATCACACAGCGTGCGCACAGTCTCGAGCGCGTGCGACACAAAAATAATCGTCTTCCCCATATGGCGAAAGGTCAAAATTCGATCCATGCATTTGCGCTGAAACGCCTCATCGCCAACCGCCAGCACTTCATCGGTAATCAGAATATCGGGGTCTACCGCCGTTGCAACGGCAAATGCCAGGCGCGTGTACATGCCCGAAGAATAGTACTTGACCTGTAGATCGAGAAAGTCGGCCATATCGGCAAACGCCACAATCTCTTCCAGCCGCGCCGTCATCTCGCGCCGGCTAAGCCCCATGAGCGACCCATACAGAAACACATTATCGCGACCGCTCAGTTCGGGATGAAAGCCGCTGCCAAGCTCAAGGAGCGCAGCCACACGTCCCCGCACCCGCACCCGCCCCGATGTCGGCTCGAGAATGCGGGTCATCAACTTGAGCGCAGTGCTTTTCCCGGCGCCATTGTGCCCGATCAGCCCAAAACTCTCACCACGCGCAACGCTGAAGCTCACGTTGCGCAGCGCCCAGAACTCATCCGCAGCCCTCCGCGGTCGAAAAACTCCCGATAGACGCTCGCTCAGGGTCACAGGGCGCTCGCGCTGGATCTGAAGCACAAATCGCTTGGAAACGTCCTCGAACTCGATCATTGCGCTCATCGCGCCTCTCCTGCATTTTCCTTCCATAGCCGAACCGACTCGGATCCAGCCAGGCAGCAGATAGTATAGCGAAGACGATCGTGTGTCAACGTCACTCTTCAGGCTGCTCCCAGGCGCGCAGGCTGCTCGCCCGCTCAAGAGACGCCCTGGGCTGGCGAGGCGCCTTGCGCTGGCGCCTGTTGAGGTCATTCCGCCATCGAGTTCTTCTCGATGTTCCTGCGACTTGCTTCAATTGACACGAGCTTATGGTACGATGAATACTCATGAGTCCACTGCACACAGGCTTCACCACCAAGGACACGAAGCGCACGAAGGTGAATAATGAAGCGCATTTCTTTCTTTGTGTCCTTTTGTGACCTTCGTGGTTACCGCTTTGTGCCGTGAAGTCGCTCATGCTTTCGCCGTTAGACCAGAATGAGGCGCACGTGGCTCTTCTCAACAAAAGACGACCGGTCCTCTTTGCCGGAGAAAACCACCTGATCACCCTGTATCGACCGGGAAGCGACGCAGCGATGGTCTGGACCAGTTGCTGGCATTGCACATACTCGGCTGACGGAGAGGGAACCGTTCTGTTCATGCGAGTCGACCAGGAGACAACCATCCGCCACGATCTTCCGCCGCTGGCGATCTACACCGACAATCCATCACTGGGACGCATGATAACCGAACGATTCAACCAGTACTTCGACGGGTTTCGCGACCTCGGTCTGGCAGCGCTGGCACTGCAATCCGCACAGTTCATTCAATACCCTAACGGCAGGCAGAGCCGACGCATCGTGTGTACGAGCCGTATGCACGTGATCGAACTGGTGTGGGAAGACATATTCGACGCGGCGATGGAACTGTTCTACAACACCAGCGGTCCCATCGCCTACGACGTATCGGCGGTCATCTGCCCGTGCGCCAGAGGGATCATCATGGTCAATGGCGTGCCGCTCCCTGGCGAAACCAGGGTTCCTGCCGGCGATTCGGCCAGCTCTGCTTTTCTGGCTTTCTCCGAAACCTGGGTTGGAATGCCGGAAGAGTCCACGACGACTCCGTGCGAGCGCTGAAATCATCGGCGGTTGACACAACCACACGCTGTATGCTACAGTGCAAAACCGCGCTGGTGTTAAGGATATAGTTCAATGACCCGTAACCGTCAGATCGACAGACTGCTCCTTGCAAACGCAGACGATGAACCGCTTTTCTCCAAACATGGACAGATCGTTGTCGCTCTGGCGCGCTCGCTCCTCGAACGAACGCCAGGCGACCGGATCACTCGTGTTCACGAATACGCTGCGCGTCTGGATGCCAGCGTCGGGACGGTGCAGGCCGGGTTGCAGTACCTGACATCGGTTGGCGCCGTGCACCTCGAAGCGCGGGGACGGCTTGGCACGTATGTCGCCGCCATCGATTATCCTCTTCTGTGGTCAATTGCGATGCACCGACCGCTGGTTGGGGCGCTTCCGCTCATCTACTCGCGCCGCCTGATCGGACTGGCCACCGGGCTGCGCACGCAGTTCGACCGCCTGCCAATCGACCTGGAACTGCGCTTCATTCGAGGCGCCGGGCAGCGCGTGCAGGCGCTGGCGGCGCAGCAGTGCGATTGGGCGCTGCTTTCACGCCGTGCTGCGATGCAATACCCGGAGATCGATATTGTGACAGAACTCGGTCCCGACACATTTATGGCGCAGCATGTGCTGATCCTGCGCGATGCTCCAGCAGCCGGCATTCAGGACGGCATGCGGATCGGCGTGGATCCGTCGTCCGCCGATCACACTCTCATTGTGCATACAATCTGCCGCGAACAGCGTGTCGAATTCGTTGAGATCGATTATGCTCAGGGATTACATCTGGTGATAAGCGGGGTTATCGATGGAACCGTCTGGAGTCGCGAGGATGTGCCCGCCGAAATCGCCAATCTGCAAGTCCTCCCATTGAGCGCGAATGATTACCCGGAACTTGTGGCGCTTGGCACGGCGGTGATGGTTGTCGATAAAGGAAACCGGCCCGTTGCAGCGGTGCTCAATGCTGCCATCGAGATCCATGAATTGCGCCTGATCCAGAACGAGGTGCTGGAACGACGCCGCACGCCAGCCTACTGAACATGAATGTGCTATGACAGAATTGACTATCGCCGCCGCCGCCGACGCCTGGGCCGCAGCGCAACGCTCACGCCGCAAGCCGCTGGCAGACTCCACCATTGCCACATACTGCGATGCATGGCGCTCATTCACATCCTGGGCGCAACGCCAAGGGCGGCGCACCGTTGCCGACATTGCCGCCCCCGATCTCGGCGCCTGGATCGACTCTCTGAAAGGGATGGCGGATGGCACGGTTCTGACGTATGGTCACGGCGCACTGGCAATCTGCAAGTTCCTCGCCGATCGCGGTCACTTGCGCTGCGATCTTGCGCTGGTTCGCCTGCACCTGCGCGATGCGCTGCCGCGCGCCTATGCCGGTCGCGCGCCCAACGTTCCCGATCTGCGCAAACTGGTGACGTTCTACGACGGCGAATTGCCCCCCGGCGAAGCAGGGCGCCGCACCGAACGCAACCGCCTGAATATGCTGCGCAACGCTGCACTGCTGCACACTCTCTTTTCCACCGGTGCGCGGATCTCCGAGGTATTGAGCCTGAATGTCGTTGATGTTCGCGCTGACGATAGCAGCATTCTTCCGCGCGCTTTCGTGGTTGGCAAAGGGCAGCGCCGTCGCGCCGTCTTTCTGCGCACGCACGCGCAGCAGGCAATCCTGCATTACCTGCACGCGCGGCACACCACATTTCCGCACGCCGATGCGCTCTTCATTTCCCACGGTCCACGCAGCGCCGGCGGGCGATTGGGGCGTATCGCAGCGTGGGAGATTGTGACCGGCGCCGCTCAACGTGTGGCGGATCAGATTGAGCGCGAAGGGCGTGCCCGCGAAGCGCACGCGCTGCGGACCGTCACCCCGCATACTTTCCGCCACTTCGTCGCCACCTGGCTGCTCAACGAAGGCGCCCAACTCTCCGAGGTTTCGGCGATTCTGGGGCACGCCAACACCCGCATTACCGAACAGTACTATGCGCGCCACACCGATGAACGGCTGCAAGAACTGCACGACCAGTTTGCGCCCGATCCGGAATCGCAATGATTTTACTCGCCCTTAATGCGTTCTTGATATTCGCGCGTTATGATTGTGTATCGCCTGTGGTATACTCAGGAGAAAGCACCCGCTCACCCGAAATCTAAGGAGAGTTTTCCGTATGCGCATTCTCGTCCTTGGCGGCGACGGCTACCTTGGCTGGCCGACCGCATTGCACCTCTCGCAGCGCGGCCACGAGGTGGCTGTCCTCGACAACTTCTCACGGCGACTCTGGGATCACGAACTCGGCGCCGAAAGCCTGACGCCGATCGAGACGCTCCAGCAACGGGTCGCAGTCTGGCGTCAGATCACCGGTAAAATCATCACCCCCTTCATTGGCGATCTGTGCGATTATACCTTCCTCGAGCCGGTGATCCGTGATTTCCAGCCGGAGGCGGTTGTCCATTTCGGTGAGCAGCGTAGCGCCCCCTACTCGATGATCGACCGCCAGCACGCTGTGTTCACCCATGTCAACAATGTTATCGGCACACTGAACCTGCTCTATGCGCTCGCCGACCATGCGCCGGATTGTCATCTGGTCAAACTGGGAACAATGGGAGAGTATGGCACCCCAAATATCGACATCGAAGAGGGGTACATCACCATTACCCATAAGGGACGCACCGATACCCTCCCCTACCCAAAACAACCCGGCAGCTGGTACCACGCCACCAAAGTGCACGATAGCACCAACATCCTGTTTGCCTGCCGCATCTGGGGGTTACGCGCCACCGACCTGAACCAGGGGGTGGTCTATGGCGTCGAAACGCCTGAAACCACAATGGACCCGCGCCTGGCGACGCGCTTCGACTATGATGGCGTCTTTGGAACAGCGCTCAATCGCTTCCTGGTGCAGGCGGTCGTCGGTCTGCCGCTGACCGTCTATGGCAAGGGCGGGCAGACGCGCGGCTTCCTCGACATTCGCGACACGCTGGCGTGCGTCGAACTCGCCATCCTCAACCCGGCACCGCGTGGCGAGCTACGCGTGTTCAATCAGTTCACCGAACAGTTCAACGTCGCCGGCCTCGCCGAAGCAGTGCGCGAAGCGGCACAGGAGTTCGGTCTCGATGTCGTTATTCACCACCTGCCCAACCCGCGCGTCGAGAAAGAAGAGCACTACTATAATGCCGCAAATACGCGCCTGCTCGATCTGGGTCTGAAGCCGCATTACCTGAGCGAGACGCTGCTCGAATCGGTGATGCGCGTGGTGATGCACCACCGCGACCGGGTGCGGCCCGAACTGATCATGCCCGCCGTCAACTGGCGCCGCACGCACAACCCGGTTATTCCGGCGGAGGAACCGGCCATTCGGCCCTCGTAAACGCGCCCCCATCGCCGCCCCGCCCCACGCACAGGCAACATCGTCGGGGCGCGGCGGCGACGCGCCCACACCGCCGCCGCTGCGCCCCACACTGCCACCGCGCCGCTACGACGATCCACTCACATATGCCCGGACCTCGGACGCTGGCATGCGCACCTGCTGCATCGTATCACGGTCACGCACGGTCACCGTTCCATCGTCGAGTGATTGAAAATCGACGGTGACACAGTACGGCGTGCCGATTTCGTCCTGGCGACGGTAGAGTTTGCCGATAGCGCCAGTGTCGTCGTACACGGTGCGGAAGAAACTGCCGGCCTGGATCGAACGGCGCAGGTCCTGCGCCATGGCGACCAACCCTTCGTGGTTGCGTTTGAGCGGAAAGACCGCGACGCGGATCGGCGCCAGGTGCGGTTTCAGGTGCAGCACCGTGCGGAAGTATTCATCGATGGGTCCCTGCGCCTGCCCGCGCAGTTTCTTCCCCAACTCGATCTGATCGGCGCCAGGCATTGCCAGAAGTGTCTCGATCTGCGGCATCGTTTCGGGCATGCCTGCCAGGATTGCCTGCCCGCGCTCGAGAAGCGCGTCGCGCGTTTCGAGGGCCAGTTTGTCGCTCCTGCCGGCCGATTTGAGGAACGCTTCGAGTGCATCGGTCACTGCGCTGATCCGTTCGGAAGGCGGCGCTTTGACCATCTGCTCGTCGTAGGCTTCGGCGAGCACCGCCAGGAAACAGCGTCCAACCCCGGCTGACGGCTCGATCACGAAGGGCACGATATGCCGTTTGCTCTCCGCGTCGTAGTAGGTCAACCTGGCGACGCTATCGCGGTTCGGGTTGACGCGCGCCGTCAGGTTTAGCATCTCCTGGTCACGACTATGCGAGCCAAGGTCATAGTCGGAGCGGCTGGCAATTCCCTCGACCTCCTCATACCCCAGGGTGGGGTAGTTGTACATGAGATCAAACGTGCGTTTCGAGTAATGCGCCAGTTCGTCGGCAGGCACATCGTAGATCCTGATCCGTTCACGGGGAACGCCGATGCTCTCCCACCAGACGAGCCGGTCTTCCAGCCAGCGCTGGTGCCATTCGTCCTCGGTTCCGGGCATAACGAAATACTCGATCTCCATCTGCTCAAATTCACGCACACGGAAGAGGAAATTGCGCGGATTGATCTCGTTGCGGAACGCTTTGCCGACCTGCGCAATTCCGAATGGCAGCTTCCGGTTGCTGGTCGCCAGCACATTGCCAAAATTCACGAAAATGCCCTGAGCGGTTTCCGGGCGCAGGTACGCAAACGAGTCGGCATCCGCCACCGGACCGACCGCAGTCTTGAACATCATGTTGAACGGTCGCGGTTCGGTCAGATTGGTCGATCCACAGTTTGGGCAGCGCCCTTTGATATGATCGGCGCGCCAGCGACTTTTGCAGTCGCGGCAATCGACCAGCGGATCGTTGAAGGTTTCTTCGTGCCCGGAGTAGCGCCAGGTCAGGCGATTCATGAGAATAGCGGCGTCCAGCCCCTCCATATCATCGCGTTCATACACATTCGTGCGCCACCAGGAAGCGATGATATTGTTCTTCAGTTCGACGCCGAGCGGTCCCCAATCGAAGACGCCTTGCAGTCCGCCATAGATTTCGGAACTGGGAAACACAAAGCCGCGCCGCTTACAGAGCGACACCAAATGATCCAGAGTTGTTGCTGGCATATTCACGACTCCTGTTCAACAAAAACCCCAGGCGAACATCGTCGCCTGGGGACGCATTGCACGGCAACACGCGGTTCCACCCCAGTTACCGCACACGGCTTGCGCCCAACGCGGTCACTCGAAGGAGAAGCGGCTCCCCAGCGCCCTTCCCCGCACTCCTGCCGCCGGGCTTCCACCCTCCCCGGCTCGCTGAGCGCAGGGTATGCGAGTACTCCTCTGGTTCAACGCCGCATGCTTTACTTTTCTTCCGGGACAAGCGCCCGATCGCTCAAGACGCCGTTGACTTCGCTGGCGCGCGGCGCAGCACGCTCGGGTTGGAGCGCCGGCGTTGCGTGATTGATATGGGTATAGATTTGCGTCGTCGAAATCGACGTGTGCCCCAACAATTCCTGCACTTTGCGCAGATCGGCTCCGGCATTGAGCATATGCACTGCAAACGAATGCCGCAGCATATGAGGCGTGAGATCGCTCAGCCCCAATTCCTCGGCATACTGTTTGAGGATCAACCAGAAGCCCTGTCGTGTCAGGCGCTTGCCGCGATGATTGAGGAACAGCGCCTCGCTCGACGCCCCGCTCCCACGGGCAAGCTGGCTGCGGCTGATATCAAAGTATTCCTCCAGTGCTGTGACTACCGACCCAAAGATCGGCAGAACGCGCACTCGCCCATTTTTACCGATGCACTGAACTTCGTTACGCTCGAGATCGACATCGCTCACATTCAATGCCACCAGTTCGCTGACGCGCACGCCGGTGGCGTAGATGAACTCAAGCATCGCCTTGTCGCGGATGCGTTCCGGCGTTGGCGAGCGCAACGGCAATTCCAGCAGTTCATCGACCTGGTGCGGCGTCAGCGCCCGCGGCAGGTCGCGATCCACCTTGGGCGAGTCGATGCGCTCAGTTGGATCGTGGTGCACGACGCCATTCTTTTGCAGGAAGGCGAAGAATGATTTGATCGCAGCGACCCTGCGCGCAACGGTTGAGCTGGCATACCGGCGTTCACGAAGATCGATCATAAATGCCAGCACATCATCGTGCGTCACCTCACACCACGCGGATTGACGCCTTCCGTGCAGGAACGCACAAAACTGCTCCAGATCGGTGCGATACGCTGCTATCGTATTGGCGGAAAGATTGCGTTCATCCGCAAGATGGCGCAGAAACGCTTCGACCTGTTCGTTCATGAGTGTCTCCAGCGCACAGCATGACCACTGATGCCTGGACTGTGCCAGACGTGCGTTTGTTTCGTATCGCCTTCAGCATAGACAGCGTACAACGATGTAGCAGAGCGCTCAACGTCGAGGCATGGTACCGCAAGGCGCCTTGAGTGTCAACCGGTTACTGCCACTTCAACGTACTGCGCGAAGAATCGCTCCAGATGGTCGCGCGCCTCAACGACGCCGGATGAATGGTGTATGGCGCTGCGCAATGCTGCGGCCCCCGGCAACTCGATGCCGAACTGCCCAATGATCTGTTTCAGTTTGTTCAGCGCAAGGCGCTCCGGCAGATCGTCACAGCACATCTCCAGGTAGCGCATCAGAAACTCGTACTTGTCGCCAGGCGTCACAACCATCGGCTGCATTCCTGCACGCAATTGAGCAATCTGACGAAAGATCCACGGATTGTGCATTGCCGCCCGACCGATCATGACGCCGTCGGCGGCGCTCTCGCGCAGGCGACGCAGTGCATCGGCGGCATCACGCACATCACCCGATCCAATGACGGGGATGTTCACGGCACGCTTGACTTCAGCGACACGGCGCCAGTCGGCGACGCCGCCGTACCCCTGCGCGCGTGTTCGCGGATGCAGCGTCAACGCCGCAATGCCCGCCTGCTCCGCCATTTTTGCGGTATCCAGATAATTCAGGCTCGTTTCATCCCAGCCGGCGCGAAACTTGAGCGTGACCGGAATCTGGACGGCATTGCAGACCGCTTTGAGCAACTGTTCCATTTTCGGCAGGTCGCGCAGGAGCGCTGAGCCATGCCCGCCGCCGGTCACTTTTGGCGAGGGGCAACCACAATTGAGATCGAGAATATCTGCGCCCAACGCTTCGACCACGCGCGCAGCCGCCGCAACCAGGTCCGGCTCGTTGCCGCTCAACTGCATCGCAATCGGGCGCTCTTCCGGCAAATAATCGAGCTGGCGGTGGCGGCTGCGCGCGCGTGGGCTGACGGCTGAGGCATTGGTCATTTCGCTGCACACCAGGCCACATCCGCCCAGGCTGAGAATCATGCGGCGAAAGATGCTGTCGGTGACGCCAACCATCGGCGCAAGCACAATATTGGGCTGAATGGTAAGAGAGCCGATTTGATACTGTGTCGGAAGATCGTCGTACATATGCCTGCTCACCCGGGAGCGCAGGCGTCTCGCCTGCATTAGTGTTCGTGGGCAAGATGCCCTCATTCCCAGGAGAAGTGTGAACACATGCCTGTCTTTTTCGTAGCACTCTTTTGAATTATACCAGAGTTATGCCGTTGGAGGGTGATGCATCGGCGCGCAGGCGCTGATCTGGCGCTCCTCCCTGCCAACTTGACAATTTTCCAATACTGGCTACAATCGCGCCCTATATCGAAGGTGGTACGACACTCTTTCGTGCACGCTATCGTATCGTGCCAGGGTTTGCGCATGACGCGCTGCGCTGGTGGCAGCCTGCGCAGCATGCTCGCGTGCTGTTCGACAGTATGCAGTGCGTGCCCGTTTAAACGTCAGGAGTAAGGATGTTATCAGCTCAACGCCTTTTGATAGTTGCCGCGCTTGTCGCTATCTTCACATCGTTTCCGCCTGTTGATCGCGCTTACGCCGAAGAGCCGTCGCCGCCTCCCGCTTCAGATGCTTCGTTTGCAACCTCACCTGTCGCTCCAACATACCGGGTGTTCGCCACACGCCAGGGGCGCGTTGGCCGTCGCACTGCCAATGGGCACATTATTCAACCGCGCGACCGATTCGTGGCGCTCCCGTCATGGAACGTTCTCTCGAGCCGCGGCGGCTCAGAATATCAGGTGCGCGTCACCTACCGCAATCGCAGCGTGGTTTTGCCGGTATGGGACGTTGGTCCCTGGAACACGCGCGACGATTACTGGGCGCCAAACCGGCGGTATGGCGATCTCCCCGTCGGTTTGCCGATGGCGCAGGCAGCCCGTCAGCAGGGGTACAACAACGGTCGCGACGAGTTTGGGCGCCGTATTCGTCAACCTAACGGCATTGATATTGCCGATGGCGCGTTCTGGGATGATCTCGGTATGACTGATAGCGATTGGGTCGAAGTGACGTTTTTGTGGCTTGGCGCTGACCCGTTCGTCGTGGCAGGCGGTGATGCGCCCTCAATCACCGATCGCACGGTGGTTGAACCAGAGGCGATTGTCGTGGATGATAGCGCACCAGGATACGTTGCCCAGAATGGACGGAACTGGCAGCGCGCCGACTGCGGTGTTGGCGGCGGTCATGCCTGGAGTTACGATACGCCGCAAGCAACAGCGCGCTCACAGCATCGCGCCGTCTGGTCGCCCGATCTGCCGGGAGAAGGCTTCTACGAGGTGATGGCATTCATTCCAACCTGCGGTCCAACGCCGACGAATCAGGCGCGGTATTCGGTCGCGCATAGCGGCGCTGTGTCCGAAGTCGTTGTCGATCAAGCGGCAGCTTCCGGCGGATGGGTCTCGCTGGGGGTCTTTCATATGGGTCCGGGCGCGTCGGTCATGCTGACCAATCAGACCGGCGTCGATGGTCGCGCTGTGCACTTTGATGCGCTCAAGTGGATTCCGCGCAGCGATCAGACATCACCAGACGCTTCGGTGACTGAGGCGGCGCTTCTGCCCGAAGGCGGCATTCTGGTACGCTGGGATGGCCAGGATGACGTCAGCGGCATTGCGTCGTTCGATGTGCAGGTGCGTCGTGTCCCCGACGGTGAATGGATAGACTGGCAGGTGCAGGCGACCGGGCGCGAAGCCGTCTTCGTGCCTGCTGAACCCGGCGCATACGCCTTCCGCGCTCGCGCCCGCGACTGGACCGGAAAAGAACAACCCTGGCCCGATCTGGACGACGTTCAGATTGTTGTGCCGTCGTGACCGTCTGTTCCGAATGACGCTGTGCTGCTGTCATTGCGAAGCGCGCCGGCGCTGCTTGTCGTGAGCGTAGCGCCTGCCCCGCTCGGTTCTGGATAGCCAATGACTACTTGATCCGAACGTCTCCACTCGTGGTGGCGATGTTCAGCGCATAGGCGCCGTCGCCGATCGTCGTGCGCCATTCGCGTGGTGCATCTTTCTTGTGTACGCCAGGCGCCTCAATGTCACCGCTCAAGGTTCTGATGAACAGGCGATAGCCGGTCTGCGACGGGAGTTTTATCCTGACATCGCCAGAGATGCTGGTGACCTCGAGGTCGCCGGAGAGCGCCCCATTCACGCTGATATTCCCGCTTGCGGTTTGCAGCAGAACCGGACCGCTGGTAACGTCGCGCACCTTGATCCTGCCGGAAATCGTTGTGACCGCAAGCGGGCCGTTGACGCCGCTGAGATCAACATCGCCGCCGTTCGTCCCGACTCTCGCGCCTGAGACCCGTCCATTACGCAGAGTGACCTCGCCGCTGACTGTATCGACCGCCAGAGAACCGCCGACGCTGTTGAGCCAGACATCGCCGCCGGTCGTGTTGACCGTCGTCTTGCCGTCAATCGCGTCTATCCGCACATCGCCGCTCGTCGTCGTCACACTCACGTCCGCTGAAGCGGGTGCAGCGATCTGATAATGCAACCTGCCGCAGAACAGCCAGCAACCGGACTGATGAGAAACCCGCACGGTGTCGCCATCGGCGCGCACGACGATATCGAAGCCGCCCATCGACCACCCGACCTGCTGCGCCTGAACGCGAAACTCAGGGCGATCCCAGCGTATAATGGTAACATCGGCGCTCCCTGCGGCAATCTCGATCCGCCGTCCGCCGACCGTTTGATCGAATGGCATTGGACTGCCAGGGTACCGCAGGTCGCCGCCAAATCGAATCAGGAGCTATGCCAGTCCAAGCGTCAGCAATGTCACTCCTGCGATCAGGGCGCCGTTGCGCCGCTGATAATACAGTTCATCAGGCGGATGCGACAATGGTGGCGCGTTATCCGGTGAAGACGACCGATTTCCGGTTATGTACCGTTCGTGGTCTTGAGCATCCATCGCATCCTCCGGGTCGTACCAAAGCCAAAATATGTGGCTCTCCCTGCTACGACGTTTACCAGGAGGCGCCGGTTGCGCCCCACGTAACGCCTGTCGTATGAGGTGCGCCGATGCCGTTGCTGATCGATGGACACAATCTGATCGCACAGATGCCCGGCCTGCACCTGTCCGATGCCGATGATGAAGCTCAACTGGTTCTGCTCTTGAGGAAATATGCAGCGCAGCGCCGCGGACGCACAATCGTCGTGGTGTTCGATCACGGCGTCTACGGTCATCCGCAGCGCCTCGACGGATACGGTGTCACCTGCATTTTTGCGCATTCACCGCAGGATGCCGACGCCCACCTGATCCGGCGGATCAAAGCCGTTACCCGTCCGCGTCAGTGGACGGTCGTCACGGCAGATCGTGAGATAGCGCAGGCTGCCGCCGTCCGTGGCATCAAGGTTGTCGACTCCCGCACATTTGCTCAGACATTACTCGGAAGTGCGAATCCGCCCCGGCGCCAACAGCGTGCAGATGTCGAAAAACCGGAACAGGCGGAGCGCTCGGAAGTCGAAGAATGGCTGCGCCTGTTCGGGGGAGAGGAAGGAGAGCATCTCCACTAAGCAAGGGCGGCTGTTATTGCTGACACCGCACCACTGTCTGCACCGTATCGGTATGATAGAAATAGAGATCGCTGCCAACGACCAGTGTAATTCGATATCCTGGTGTGATGACCTGCTGGTATGTCATACCGGGCTGCGGGCAACCGAGGCTGGCGTCGCTCCAGTACGTTGGATCCGCGTTGACAACCTTTATCTGATCAACCGAGATCTCCAGTTCTTCCGCCAGTTTCTGGCGCGCCAGCTCGCTCATTGCCTGCATCGTCGCCTCGTTGATCTCACTGGTCGGCTCAGGCGTCGGTTGCCCTGGCGCCGGATAGGCGCCGTTTTCCGGAGCGGGCGTGAGGGCGGGGGCGGGATACGGTGTGCCAACCGGCACGGTTGGCATATCGATAATGACCGTCGTCGGTTCCGGGGTTGCCGGCGCAGTCGGCTGGGTGACAGCGGGTGTCCCGCTGCACGCAGCCAGGGTGATCGCCGATGCAACTGCCCATACTATCATCGACTTGCGCATTGCTTCCTCCCTGATACAATGACGGCGACAGGCATTGCGTTGGGGTGATGTGAAGGTGAGCCGGTGCGCCGATAGTCGAACGATGAAAGTTTCACAGGATAGACGCAGCCAGCGTCCTGCCTGTTCCATTGACGCAACCCGATATATTGTACACGATGATGCCTATGCTCTCTTTTGCCATCGAAACCGCACGACGCGCCGGCGCATTGCTGCTCGATGGGCTTGCACGCCGCCGCACTGTGGAATTGAAGAGCGCCTACGAAGTGGTGACCGAAGTGGATCGGGCCAGCGAAGAGTTGATTGTCGCCGCCATCCGCCGCACCTTCCCTGATCATGCTCTGCTTGCCGAAGAAGGGGGCGGTGTGGAGCGGGCATCCCCCTTCCTCTGGCTTATCGATCCACTCGACGGCACGAACAACTATGCGCACGGATTTCCCTTCTTCTCGGTGTCGATCGCTCTCCTGGAGAACGATACCCTGATCCTTGGCGTTGTATTCGACCCGTTGCGCGACGAACTGTTTGCTGCTGAACGCGGCGCAGGGGCGTGGTGCAACGAGCAGCGCCTGCACGTTTCGGAAACGCCAACCCTCGCCGCATCGCTGGTATCGACCGGGTTCCCCTACGATTATGCGACCACCGCCGACAATAACACCCGGCAGTTTACCCGCATTCAGGCGCGCACGCAGGGAGTCCGGCGCGCAGGCTCCGCTGCGCTCGATCTGGCATATGTGGCGGCAGGACGCCTCGATGCACACTGGGAACTGCGCCTGAAACCGTGGGACACGGCGGCTGGCGCATTGCTCGTACTCGAAGCCGGCGGGCGCCTGTCCGACTGGCGCGGCGCGCCCTGGAATCCGTGGAACGACCGGTTGGTCGCATCCAATGGTCGCATCCACGATGAGTTGCTCGCGGCGCTCGCCGAATAATAGACACGGCTTATGGCGTATTACGTCGAAGAGCAGATCACAGGACCGGTCATCGGTCCACGACGACCCATCATCAACGAGTACTTTCTCTCGTCGTACACGATGGCAATCTACGGCGGCTGTGAGTTTGGCTGTCCATACTGTGACGGCTGGGCTGTTCAGCAGCGTCCGCTGAACGAGCGGGTGCGCGTGCCGGTCAATCTGCCTGAGCGGGTTCAGCGCGACCTCGATGGAGTGGACCGCGGCGATCTGGTTGGAATTACCGCGCTGAGCGATCCGTATCAGCCCGCCGAATTGACCTATCGCCTGACACGCCAGACGTTGCGCGCATTCGCGGAACATGGGCAACCGGTGCTGATCCTGACCAAAAGCCCGACGGTTGTGGAAGACCTTGCGATCCTGGAACGCATCCACGCGACCAGTCTGGCGATTGTGATGTTTACCCTGCTCACCATCGACCTGCATCTGGCGGAAAAGATCGAGGATCGAGCGCCAGCCCCGGCCTTGCGTCTTGATGCCATCACAACCCTCAAACGTGCCAGCATCCCTGTCGGAGTGGCGCTCATACCGATTCTGCCGTATGTCAACGACACCGACCTGATTCTCCACGCAACGCTCAATGCCATCGCCGATGCCGGCGCCGATTTTGTCGTCTGGGATTATCTGCTCATTCCAGACGAGCGCCACCGCGGGCGCATCAACGAGATGCTGACGCGCATCGGCCGCTATCCGCCTTCCTACTATCGCGACCTGTACCGTGGTCGCGCTCTGCCCGACCTGACGTATCGCAACGAGCGCGACCAGGCGCTGCTGGAACGGTGCGATGCGCTCAATCTGCCGGTGCGCGCTCCCCACGCGCTCTACGCCGGTCGACTGCGCCCGCAGAATGAAGCTGCGTTGCTCCTGAAGCATACCGCGTTTCGTGACAGTGTTCAGGGACGTGCGCACCTGGCGCGTCAGGGGCGTGAACTTGCCGACCTGATCTACACTGGTCGGGCAACCGATATTCAGTTGCGCGCCAGTCCGTTGTACGATGAGCTGAATGCGATTCTGCGGCGCGCGCGCCGCTAACGCCTGATTGTGCTACAATGCGGCGCAATCAGAGAGGGGGATGTATGCTGACCGTCGAACAGATTCTGGAATATCTGGAGCGCCGGATCGCCGAGCATCACCTTGCCGGCGACCGCCTGGCGCTCAAGCGCGATCAGGACGTGGCCGGGTTTCTCATGAGTGCAGCGCGCGACTCTGGCGACAAACCGCTTGCGCTGCGCTTTCAGGTGCTTGCGGCGCGCGCCGCCGATTTGCGTGAGCAACTGGAACCCGACGCAAAATAGTTCGAAGATGACCGTCGTTCGACGATGAACGCGAGGAGAAGAATGCCGATCACCCTTGACGACATTCGCGCCGCCCGTGCAGCGTTGCACGGTATTATCATCGAGACGCCGCTGCTCCCCGATGAGCGTCTCTCGCAGGAACTCAACGCATCAATCTGGCTCAAAGCGGAATGCACCCAACGAAGCGGTTCGTTCAAGGTGCGCGGGGCATACACAATGATCAGCCGCCTGCCCGATGCCGTGAGGCAAGCGGGGGTTATTGCGCCGTCGGCGGGCAACCATGCGCAGGGGGTTGCGCTGGCAGCGCGGTTGCTCGGGTTGCCCGCAACGATTGTGATGCCTGAGCGCGCGCCGTTGACGAAAATCATGGCTACTCGACGCCTCGGCGCAGAGGTCATCCTGCATGGCATAACCTTTGACGATGCTCAAATGTACGCTCGACGTCTCGAATTGGAACGCGGCATGGCGTATGTACCGGCGTTCGACCACGAACACGTGATTACCGGGCAGGGCACGCTTGGTCTGGAAATCGCCGAGGCGTTGCCCGATCTGAGCCTGATTATCGTCCCAATCGGCGGCGGCGGTCTGATCAGCGGGATTGCGCTGGCGCTCAAGGCCATCCTGCCCCACGTGCGGATCATCGGCGTTCAGGCCGCCGGTTGCGCGCCGGTACCGCGCTCACTCGCCGCCGGGCAACCTGTCGCCGTCTCCAGCGCGCACACGATTGCCGACGGCATTGCCGTGAAGCGACCGGGAGCATTGACCCTTCCGATCATTCGCAATCTGGTCGATGATGTGGTGACCGTCGATGATGACTCCATCGCGCGCGCCATTGCGCACGCCGTTCAGCACGACCATCTGGTGGTCGAAGGCGCCGGCGCCGCCGGACTGGCGGCATTGATCAGTAGACAGGTGACGCCCCGCGCCGGAGAGACGGTGTGCGTGCCCCTGTGTGGCGGCAACATCGACAGCAACCTCTTGACCCGTGTGCTCGAACAGGTGGCTGTGCGGCAGGGGCGCTACGTGCTGCTCAAATTAACCCTCGAAGATCGCCCTGGCAACCTGGCGCCGCTCCTCACGCGCGTGGCCGAGTCAGGCGCGAATGTTATTGATATTTTTCATCGCCGCGCCGTCTGGCTGGCGCCGCTCGACCGGGTAGGCATCGAATTGGTGCTCGAAGTGCGCGATGAAGCGCACGGACAGCAGGTCATTCAGCACCTGCTCGCCTCCGGCTACCATGTGGAGCGCGAAGGCGTCGGCGGATGGCCCGAGTAGCCGAAAGGACGTTGAGCGATGATTATGTCCGGCAGGAAAGATGCCGTTCTGCATCATATCCAGCGGATCGACATCCACGGAACCCGCTTCTACGACATCATCTTCGCCCACACCGATACGCCCGACCAGATGCGTCGTGCCCGCATCGGCGTGGAAAACGCCTATCCCGATCCTCGTCCCGGCGATAACATCAGTGTCGCCTATGTGATGAACGTCGTCACCGGCATTGCGCGGCGGTAATAGAATGGTAATACCGCTCCGATAGACTGTGTTCGACACACTGATGCCTGATCACTGTTGCATCGTCGTTGGATGCAACGAGGAGGATAGTGGAATGAGCCAGCGGCGTACAGAGGCTTTTTTACTGCGTCTGGTCTTTCAAGATGACCAGACGGACCCGGAAATGTGGCATGGTCGAGTGCAGCACATCGGCAGCGGTGATGAGCGAATGTTTCGCACCTTGCAGGAAGCGCTGACGTTCATCCGCTATCGTTGCGAACGCCTCCAGGAACGCAACGCATCTCCCGACGACCTGCCGCCTCAGAAGTGACAGTCATCTCTCACCGCAGGTCGCGCAGCGCGTGATAGAGCGCAGTCGTTTTGGGCAATGGCGTAATGCCCAATTCATTCTGCAATACCGTGACGCACCGCGAATACAGCCGCAGCGCCGTGCTGCGCTCGCCAAGCGCAGCATGCGCGCGCATCAGCAGGCGATAGGCTTCTTCCTGGGTCTGATCGATCTCGATCACGCGCCATCCCAGACCAATCGCCTCGTGAACAGCGCCCTCTTCGAGGAGCAACGCGCCCAATCGCAGCGCCGCCTCGATAAACGCCAGCGCCAGCCGTTCACGTTCGACAACCGTCCAGTCTTCGTACATATTGTCCGGCAGGTAGGGACCGCCATACAACCGGATGGCGCGTCGATAGGCAGCGATCGCTGCGGCGCGCTGACCGCGCTGATCCGCGCGTCGTCCTTCGTCAATGGCATCGACGAATTCCACAACATCAATCCGATGGTCGCTCGCGGTGTTGAAGGCATACGTTTCGCCCTGCTGCACCAGATAGGCGGAAGGGGCGCCATCGGGTCGATCCGGCTCGAGCGCTTTGCTCAGCCGGTTGATCGTAACGCGCAAATTATTGATCGCCGCATCGATCTCCATGTCGGGCCAGAGCGCCTCAACCACCCGTTCGCGCGGCAGCGCCCGTCCCCGTTCCGTCAGCAGCAACTGCAACAACTGACGCGCTTTACTGCTGCGCCATTCACGGTCGCGGATCTCGTGATCGCCTCGCCAGACGGTGAAGGCGCCAAGCATACGAATGCGTAACACGTAGGGTGGGCGATACACCAGGCGGTTGAGTGCTTCTTCAGCGATCTGGCGCACTGCCGGATTGCGATCCTTGAGCAACGCCCGTAATGCCGGATAAGCGACCGCCGTGCCGGTTTCACCAAGCAGCCGCGCCGCCTGCGCACGCACCTCCGGCGACGAGTCCCCCAATGCGTCTTGCAAGAGGTCCACAGTCTCATCGCCGAGATGAAGGGGCAGGATGCGCCCAAGCACGTCCCCCCCTATCCCGGCGCGCAATGCAGCCACCGCCACATCTTTCAGGGCTGCGGCGGGCATCATGGGCAGGAAACGGCAGCGGTCCTCGCCGGCAACCGACCATCCGGTGCGGAGCCATCCATCGCGCAGCGCCGCAGCGCCGCAGCGCCCGGCAAGGTATGCGCCATAGAGGCAGGCAGACGCCAGAAACAGCCGATAACCACGATGCTGCATCTGTTGAACGGTCGTTTTCAGCAGGTCGAGCGCCTGCCGATCCTCACCCGCCTCGCCAAGCACAATTGCGAGCAGAAGACGCAGACGCAGATCGGGCGCCATGCCTTCCACTTCATCGAGACGGCGTACAAACGCAGTGGCGGCGGTGGCGGCGCGCGCCGCCTGACCGCGCCGCAGTGTGTTGTACAGTTCGATGGCTTGCAGCGACGCGAGCGGCGCCAGCGCGCCAAGGTCGTGAAAGGCGGCGCGCGCCTGCGCAATGTAGATCGCCGCTTCATCGAGACGCCCCTGCAGTGAGAGGAGCAACGCCAGTTGCGCTGCGCTCACGCCGGCCGTGCCGTCGCGGTAGTAGTCCAGCAGGTAGCGATGAGCATCGAGCGCCAGGGCAAGCGCCTCGGCGTGCTGGCCAAGGAGATAGAGCGCCATCGCCCGCTGACGCAGGAGATTCTGTCGCATGCGGTCGTTGCTGTCGATCTGCTGCAACTGGAGCGCTTCATCGACCACTGCCAGCGCATCGGCGGGACGGCCCAGCTGATTGTGGATCGACGTGACAATCATCGCCAGCAACCAGTGCCACGCCGGATTGAGCGGATGAGCGGCCGCATGGTGGGCAACGCGAAGCGCAGCCGGGAGACGCCCGCGAATAGAGAGCATCGCAGCAGCGCACGTCAGCGCGGCGCCACGCGACCAGGCATCACGCGCCTGGTTGGCGGCGCGGATGGCGCGCACGCACACGGCGGCGAAATCGGTCGGGCGCGCCTGCCAGAAGAGCAGCGCTGCAAGATCGGAGTACGCGCGCAACTCGCGTGCCGGCGCCTCCGCCCGGCGGAACAGATCGGCAGCCCGTTCGATAATCTGCGCCGCAAATGGCGGATTGGCGACGATCTGGCTGTATCCCCACATATACAACAATTCGGGGTTGGCATCGCGTCGCTCCGCCGGTATCTGTTCAATCCAGCGCCGCACAGTACTCCGACGTGGTGAATTGAGCAGGGGCCAGGCGTGTTCGAGCAGGGCGCGTTCGAGATCATCGATGCTGTTGGCGCGGGCATAATGATCGAGCGCTTCCTCGAGTTCGCCGCGCAGCTCGAACTGCCGCCCGAAGCGGCGATGGAAGGCGGCAAGGGTTTCGTCGTCTACCATCTCGTGAATATCACGCAGCAGCAATTCGCGCCAGAGCGGATGGAAGCGTAAGCGATCACTTTGCGGATCGATCGGTGTCAGCGGCAGACCCAGTGAGCGAATACGGCGCAACAGGTATGGGACATCCTCACGCAACAGCGCCTCTGCCAGCAGGTCGGCGTCGAAATGTGGCGGAAGCGCAGCAAGGCGAAGAAACTCCAGCACATCGGCAGGAAGATCGGCGAGCACCTCTGCTGCCAGATACGCCAGCAACTGCTCGCTTCCACCGCCTAATGCAGCCACGAACTCACTGCGGCGCTCAACCGGCTGTTCGGCGAGCACCCGGGCAGCAAGCTGCAAACTCAGCGCCCATCCCTCGGTACGCGCCAGCAGCGTCGTCAGCTCCTCATCCGAGAGTGTCACGCCCTGGATCGCCAGTAACTGGCGCGCCTGCTCTGGAGACAGATAGAGATCGGATTGACGCACCTCGACAATACGACCTTCCGTGCGCAGGCGCGCCAGCGGCGGGATATGCAACTCGCGTCGTGAGGCAATCACGATATGCAGAGAAGGCGGCGCGGCGCGCAGCAGATAGCCAAGAATCTGCCCGATGACCGTCGCGTCGATCACCTGATGCAGATCATCAAGGAACAGAAAGGCTGCCGACAACACATACCGCTGCAAATCGCTGCACAGCGCCCCGGCGACCAGCGGCCAGTCGCGTTCGAGATTCGCGGCGCTCGACAACACCCGCACTGCATCCTGTCCGATGGCGGGAAATGCCGTCTGAAACGCACGAACCAGGTACGCCAGAAACAATGCCGAGTCGCGTTCGCCGGCATCGAGGGTCAACCAGGCGACCGGCGCAGCAGTACGCCCCAACTCCTGCGCCCATTGCGCGATCAACGTCGTTTTCCCATATCCGGCTGGCGCTATCACGAGGGTGAGCGGTTGCAACCGCACTTCCGCCAGCAACGCCTGCAGATCGGGTCGAAGGAGAACTCCCTCGCGCAGGGGCGGGAGAGTCAGTTTGAGCGGCAGCAGCGCCTGCGCTACGCGGCTGGGATTTCTTGATTCGATGCTGTGGTCAGGCGCACCCATACCGTTCAGACTATCGTTGTGCCTGGCACAATGTCATCTCTTCATGCTCGCATGTCAACATTCGTGAGCATGGTATCACACTATGCACGATCGCGCTTCCCTGCTCCATCCGCCAAACGCACCTCGCAGTCAATGCGAGCATAGATCCTTTCTGATGCATATTGTACACGGAACGTCAACTTTTGCCTATGATCCGGGACTTAAGAACTATTTTTCCCGGCTCATGGACTACTCCCCCTGACCCAAGCGCGCATGGCGATCTTGACAGAAGTCGCCGAAACTGCTACAGTATCAGTGTACGCGGGAGTGGCGCAACGGTAGCGCATCTGCTTCCCAAGCAGAGGGCTGCGGGTTCGAATCCCGTCTCCCGCTCCACAATCAGGGCGGCACACCGGCAAACCCCACTGACCGCACAGTGGGGTTTGCATTTCGGCGGAACATCGCGTGCCGTTCGCTCCCGACCGCACTGTGTTGACATACGAGAAGCATCGCGCGTCGATATGCTATAATACGTCCTGCGCCGTCGGATAACGGATAGGAGGGCGCATTGAATCTGATCGACATTCTGTTTTTGCTTGGCGTGCTTGGCGGGCTTGCCCTGGGGTTCTTTCAGGGTACGATCCGGCTGGCGATTGCGATTGTTTCATTCTATGTCAGCATCATCCTGGCAAGTCTCTACTTCCAGGCGCTTGGGCGTTTCTTTCGTGAACGCTTCGGCACATCGTTCGATGTGGCACAGATCGTCGCGTTCGGCGTCATCCTGCTGGTTGCATTCCTGTTGATCACCACTGCCGGGCTGTACACGTTTCGCTACGCCACGATGCCGGCCAGTCTCGACTTCATCGATAAAATCGTCGGCACACTCCTTGGTCTGGTGCTGGGAGCATTGTTCCTGGGCATGCTTGCCATTCTGCTCGAGCAACTGTTTGTGTTTCGCGATACGGCAGGGACGGTGACGTTTCCGATTGTCAAGGCGATACAGAGCGGGGTGCGCGGCTCGGTGCTCGTGCAGTTCTTCGCCAATAATATTCTGCCGCTGATCTATCAGTCGGTGAAGCCCATCCTGCCGCGCGAAACCGAGATCATCTTTCTCATTCGATAATCACTCAGGCAGCGCCCTCCTGCCTGCGTTGTTGAGGTCCTTCCTGTGGCTATCGCCCTCCAGACGCTCGAAACCCTTGAGTTTCCCAAAGTTCGCCAGCAACTTGCGCGCTCCACGGCGTTCTCGGTGTCGCGCGACCTGGCGCTGACTCTGGCGCCGTCGGTCGATCCGGTCGATGTGCGCCGTCGCCTGCGCCTGACCGATGAGGCGCGTCGTTTGCTCGACGAGATGCCCGATCTCACTATCGGCGGTGCGCGTGATGTGCGCCCTGCGGCCGGTCTGGCTCGGCGCGGCGGGGTGTGCGATGCGGCGACGCTCCTCGAGATTGTCGCTACCCTTGCAAGTGCACGGCGTCTGCGCACAACATTGCTGAAACTCGACCCGGCCATGTTCCCGCTCCTCCGCAAGATCGCCGCCGATCTGCCGCTCCTGCCGGAGATCGAAGATGCGATTACACGCGCGATCGGTGACGATGGCCAGGTGCTCGATAGCGCAAGCCCGAAACTGGCGCGGCTGCGCGCCGAGGTGCGCACTGCATTCAACCGCCTGCAGGAAAAGCTCCACAATCTGATCATGTCCCACGGCGATGCGCTGCAAGAGCCGATCATTACAGTACGCAACGGGCGCTATGTCATTCCGGTGAAAGCCACACACCGACGCACTGTGCGCGGACTGGTGCATGACCAATCGGCAAGTGGCGCCACACTGTATATCGAGCCGTTGACCGTCGTCGATCTCAACAATACCTGGCGCGAATTGCAACTCGCTGAGCACGAAGAAGTCGAACGCATTCTGGCGGAACTCTCGACGCAGGTCGGCGATCACGCCGACGCGATCGTTACCGGTGTCGAGGCGCTGGCAACCCTCGATCTGGCGTTTGCCATGGCACGGTATGCCGTCATGATGCGCTGCGTCATGCCGGACATTGTCGATGCGCCTCCGCCTGATGAGCCGTTTCTGCTGCTGACCGCCGCGCGCCATCCGCTGATCGAGCCGCAGCACGTCGTGCCGATCGCTATGCGCCTCGGCGGTCCGTTTCGCATCCTATTGATCACCGGTCCTAATACTGGCGGCAAAACGGTCGCCCTCAAGACGACCGGCCTGCTGGCGTTGATGGCGCAAGCCGGAATGCACATTCCTGCGTCTCAGCCCTCGCGCCTGCCGGTGTTCCGGCAGATATTCGCCGACATCGGCGATGAGCAGAGCATCGAGCAGAGCCTCTCGACGTTTTCGTCGCATATGACGAACATCATTCGCATCCTGCGCGCACTGGAGGGTGAACCGGATGCGGAGCGCGCCGACGTATCGGAGACGGAGCGTTTGACCAACGGGCGCGCAATCGATACCGATGCCTCGCCGGGATCAGCCCCCGCCGACCGCCTGCCGGCGCTGGTGTTGCTCGATGAACTGGGCGCGGGCACCGATCCGGTGGAGGGGTCGGCGCTGGCGCGTGCCATTATCGAGCGTTTGCTCGAACTCGGCGTGCTCGGCGTCGCCACCACGCACTACGCCGAGTTGAAATCGTTTGCCTACGCCACACCCGGCGTCGAAAACGCATCGGTCGAGTTCGATGTCGAGACCCTCGCGCCCACCTACAAACTGACCATCGGTTTGCCTGGGCGCTCGAATGCGCTGGCAATCGCTGCGCGGTTGGGGCTGTCGCCGGCATTGATCGAGCGTGCCCGCGCCAGCATGGCGCGCCAGGATGTGCAGGTCGAGGATCTGTTGGCGGGCATCCATCGCGAACGCGATGCTGCTGCGGCAGAATTGCAGCGTGCGACGGAGGTGCGCATCGATGCCGAGAAGTATCGGGAACGACTTGCTGCCGAGTTGCGTGAGTTCGAGGCGCGGCGCAACGAGGCCTGGCAATCTGCACGCGATGAGATCGAAGCGGAGTTACGTCAGGCACGCAGCGAGGTGCGGCGCTTGCGCGATGAGTTTCGTTCGGTGTCGGTCTCGCGCCAGTGGCTCGAGGAGGCGGAACGGCGACTGCAGGAGACGCGCGCCAGCCTTCCCGAAACCCCGCCAGGCAAACCTGCCGAACGCACGACGATGACCGTCGTTGAGCAGGGTCCGCGCCCGCTGCGCCCCGGCGATGTCGTGCGGGTGCGTTCTGTCGGGTTGACCGGCGAGATCCTCTCGATCGACGAAGAAGAGCAAACTGCCGAGGTGCAGGTTGGCGGGTTCCGGATGCAGGCCGATCTTGCCGAACTGACGCGCGAAAAGCGGAGCGACGGGCAAGAGGGTCCGCCTGTCCGCCCCGCATACGAATCGCGTGGCACGTCGATCCCTGCGCCGCGTGACGTCTCACTTGAGCTCGACATGCGCGGTTGGCGGGCTGCCGATGTGCGTGACCGGCTCGATCACTACCTGAACGATGCCTATCTCGCTGGATTACCGTGGGTGCGCATCATTCACGGCAAAGGCACCGGCGCACTGCGGCAGGCGGTGCGCGAATTTCTTCAGCAGCATAAACTGGTTGCATCGTTCAGCAGCGCCAGTGCAACGGAAGGTGGCGACGGCGTTACCATCGTGCGTCTGCAAGAACGGTGACCCGGCTATGTCGCAGTGGATGCTGATCATACTCCTTCTGACTGCGCTCCTGTTGCCGCTGATCGGCGCTGTTGCGCTGCGCCTGACGCGGCAACGCCTCGATGAGCGGGTGCGCCTCACGCTAGCGGTCGTCATCTTTGGCGCGGCTTTTGGTACAGTCTTTGCCCTGGCGCGCAGCAATATATCGAGCCTGCGCATCGCCGATCTGACCGTTATGCAGCCGATTGCCGCTCCCGCCGAAGCGCCTGCGCTGCAGCCAACCGACGTTCTATCGCCAGAAGAGATCACCGCCACACCAGTGGCGCCAACCGCCGAGCCGACCGCGACGCCGGAACCGACCGCTGAGCCGACTGCGACGCCGGAACCGACCGCTGAGCCGACCGCGACGCCGGAACCGACTGCCGAGCCGACTGCGACGCCGGAACCGACCGCGACGCCGGAACCGACCGCGACGCTGGAACCGACCGCCACCCCCGTACCACAGGCGGGTCCACGGCGGTATGTGGTACAACCGGGAGACACGCTGCGCACGATCGCAGAACGCAACGGCGTGACCGTCGAAGCGCTCCTGCGCGCCAACAATCTGACGCCTGCCGCTGCCGACAACTTGCGGATTGGACAGGAGTTGATCATCCCATGACAGCCGCCACGCCAGTAAACGCACAACGTATGACGTTGCAGTACACCCACACACTCGATGAACAACTGCATGCCTGTCGGCTCTATCAGCGTTCGACGCGCAAGCATCTGTTCTACAAGTTCGTTGCGATTGTCGCCATCTTCACTGCTGTCTGGATTGCATTTACTGCGGGAGTGCAAGCGGCGGCGTTGCTGCTGCTGGCGCTTGGGCTGTTCACCTGGTTCGATCCTGTGCCGTTATTGCTGGTCTGGTCCACGTTCCGCAGCAGTCCAGCATTGCGCCAGCCGATTGAGACTGTCTTCGACCGGCAGGGTGTCCATTTTCGCTTCGGAAAGGAACGGGTCAGCAGAACCTGGGATCGTTATCAGTCGTTTGTAGAAAGTGACCGTGTGTTCGTCTTGATCCATGGCCGTTGGGCGTATTCGGTTGTGCCAAAACGCGCCTTTGCCGATCAGAAAGCCATCGATGAGTTTCGGGAACTTCTACGCGCAAACATCCGTCGATCTTCGTGAGAAGATCAGACACTGGTGGATGGTATGGAACAGCGCAGCACCAGTCTCCCGCTCATTCTACTGACCCTGTTGACAGGGATCGCGCTTGGTTGGTTCCTCAACGACCTGATGCGCCGCCCTGCGCCGCCGCTGGCGCTCGAGTCGCCTACGCCACTTTCCACAACGGCGCCGACCGCTATCGTGTCAGCCGGGCTGACTGCCACCGTGCCGACCGCGCCGCCATCACCGCCAACCGCGTCTCCTGCCCCCACCGTTACGCTCCCGCCGCCAACATCCGAGTCGCTGCCCACAGCCACGCCCCTGCCCCCGCCGCGCGTTGTCGGCTATGCAGGGCATCGAGTAGTTGCGGGTGAGACGCTCGCGCAGATCGCGGAACGCTATAGCAGCACTGTGGCGCTTATCGAAGCATACAACCGGCTCGATGCGCCGCCGCGTGCCGGAAGGGAACTGGTTGTGCCATTGCTCGCGCCCACTGACGCGGGTGAAGCGCTGCTGGTACAGCGCGGCGGCACGGAGCGCCCCTGGATCGCGCTGACCCTCGACGCGGGCGCCGGCGCGGCGCCGACGCCGCGCATTCTGGCGGCGCTGCGCGAGCGCGGCATAACGATCACCTTCTTCCTTACCGGACGCTGGATGCGCGCCAATCCCGATCTGGTGCGTCAGATGGTGGCGGACGGGCACGAACTCGCCAACCACACAGTGAACCATCCCGACCTGACGACGCTCGACGATGACGCCATCCGCCGCGAATTGAACGAAACCGAGGCGATTCTGCAGGAGATTGCGCCGGGAGCGACGACGCGCCCCTTCTTCCGCCCTCCTTACGGTGCATACAATGAGCGGGTGCTGCGTGTCGCGCTGGCGGAAGGGTACCTGCCGGTTTACTGGACGCTGGACAGCCTGGATTCGGTCGGTGAACCGAAGACGCCGGAGTTTCTCGTCGAGCGGGTGACCCGAAAACTCAGCCCGGACGACCTGCGCGGCGCGATCATTCTGGCGCACTGCGGCAGCGACGCAACCGCCGGCGCATTGCCGGAGATTCTGGATCGATTTGCAGCGATGGGGTTCGAGGTGCGGAAACTGTCTGATGTGCTCCGGTAATGTGGCGCCCCCCCACAGGGGGGCGCCCCTACTGAGCAGGTCGCCATATACATAGGGGCAGGACCCTGTGCCTGCCCCGTCCGCAATGGATCTGCCCCTCGTAGACGCCCACAGGGGGGCGCCCCTACTTATTGTAGACGTAGTTGGTGAAGCCGGCCTCGTTCACCTTATTCCACTCATAGATCGCCTCGCGGAATACCTTCCACTCTTCGTAGATCGCCTTGAAGTCGGCGTCCTTGGCGGCGAACTCATCGTACAGTTCAAAGGCGGCTTTCTCGGCGGCAGCAAGGATTTCCTTACTGTAGGGTTTCAGCTGCGCGCCGCCGTCTACCAGGCGCTTGAGGGCTTCGCGGTTGCGCGCATCGTACCGCGCAAGCATCGTAATATTTGCCTCAGCCGCTGCGGTTTTGATCGCCTCCTGATATGCCGCGGGCAGCTCATTCCAGCGGTTGAGATTGACCTGCACTTCGAGCGTGGGACCCGGCTCCCACCAGCCTGGATAGTAGTAGAACTGCGCTGCCTTGTTCAGTCCAAGTTTCTCATCGTCATACGGTCCGACCCACTCCGCCGCATCGACGGCGCCGGTCTGAAGCGCCTGGAAGATTTCGCCGCCTGGGATAACCTGCACTGTGACGCCGAGTTTGGTCAGCACCTGCCCGCCGAGACCAGGGATGCGCATCTTGAGACCCTGGAGGTCAGCGACAGTGTTGATCTCTTTGCGGAACCAGCCGCCCATCTGGACGCCGGTATTGCCTGCCGGGAACTGAATGACGCCGAACAGTTTGGCGTACAGCGCCTGCAGTTTCTCCAGCCCGCCGCCGTCGTACAACCATGCGTTCTGCTGCTGCGCATTGAGACCAAAAGGAAGTGTGGTGCCAAACGCTGTGACCGGGCTTTTGCCAACGTAGTAGTACGATGCAGTGTGCCCGATCGGAACCGCATCCTGCTGCACCACGTCGAGCACCTGAAGAGCAGGCGCGAGTTCGCCTGCCGCGCGCGGCGTGATCTTGAACTTCCCGCCGGTCATTGCCGCCACACGATCGGCGACTGTCTTGGCGCCGCCGAAGATCGTGTCGAGCGCGACGGGCCAACTGGTGGCCATGTCCCACTCGATGGACGGCATCTCGCTCGTCTGGGCTGGCGCCTGCGCCTGCGGTGCGGTCGCTACCGGGGCAGTCGTCGCCTGCTGGCCGGGGGCGGTCGTCGCCTCAGGTTGGCCAGGGGCAGTCGTCGCCTGCTGGGCTGGCGTCTGCGGCGCCTGACCACACGCGGCCAGTGTGGCAGCCGTCAGGGCTGCACTGCCCGCCGCAACGCTGCGAAGAAACACTCGTCGTCGCATGCCTTTTTCGCTCCTTGTTTCAGAAATCTGTTGGCCGGAAAGAGAGGTGTACAAAAAGTATACTTGATAACGTTTAGATGCGCAATAGGCAATAGGCGAGAGGCGAGAGGCGAGAGGCGAGAGGCGAGAGGCGAGAGGCGAGAGGCGAGAGGCGAGAGGCGAGAGGCGAGGGGTGAGAGGTGAGGGGTGAGAGGTGAGAGGTGAGTGAGGTTGCAGGTGGAGCGGTAATAAAGTCGCAGATTGGGCATTTCCAGGAGAGGCTGTAGTACCGCAATGTCTCTGTCAGGATGTGAAGGGTTAAGGGCGGCACGTTGAATGTTGAATGTTATAAGCAGCGAAGTCAGAGACGCGAAGTTCCCCTGCATGTGAGCGTCTGGCGCACCTCTTCAGCAACCTGCTCGGGCGTTTTCGGACAACCTTGAAGCCTTGCCGCCCATAGGCGACCGGGATGCAACGTGTCCCAAGCAGAGCGCTGCTGGTTGTACCTGCCTTTGCCGGGGTCGTGATTTCCGAATACCCGCGTAGCAAACTTTCTACGAGTGTTGTGCCGACTCCGGCGAATGGGTCCAGCACGTGAATATCTCGTCGACCAGGATCAGGAAGATAGTGCTGGAGAGCATCGCCGACGAAACCTGCCGAGAAACCGGCAATCCACGGAACCCAGCGATGGATCGCGTCCTGTTTGTTTCGCTCAAATGCCGGGTCACGTAAGAGCGTAGCATCCGACTCCGCGCCTGGAACGCTCAAGATTGAGCGAAAGCTGAGTCGCCATTATCGATCTCTCAAACATATGCTGGCTATGAACAGATGTGCGCTCAGTATACCTCAATACGACGCCTTTTTCTTCACGCGCTGACGCCGTTGAGTAGACAGATGGCACTGTAGTGATAAAATGCGTCAGCGAGACGATCGCTGACGCATAAGGCGCTACCGAATGGTCCGACGTGAACCTCAGCCTTCCTTGACGGCGTTCTTCAGCGTACTGCTGGCGCTGAAGCCAGGGGTACGGGTCGCCGGAATGTGGATCTTCGATCGCGTCTGTGGATTCACCCCATCGCGCGCCTGGCGCTGCCGCACTTCGAATGTGCCGAAGCCGGTCAGGGTGACTTTCTCACCGCGCTTCAACGCCTCGGTGATGACTTCCAGCGCCGCATCGACGATTTCCTTCGTCTCCTTCTGCGACCGGTTCGCTCGTTCGGCGACTGCCTTAATGAAGTCGGTCTTTTGCATCCTGGGTCTATCCTTTCCGCAGATCTGTCGTATGACTTTTCCTCTTCAATACGCAGTATACAGCGTTTGTCAAGTATATTTCCTCATCAGGACGCCGTGAAATGCCATCGAACGTTTTCAACTCGATTTTAAGGCTTTCTGATGCGATCCTTTTGACGCCCGCGCAGGTATTCAGCCGCAGCCAGCGCCTGTGGACGCGCTGCATACAGGCGCGAAAGCCAGCGTTGGCGCTCCAGCCGGTCGGGAATGCAGCCAGGATGATCCAGAATGTACTGGCGCTGGCAGCGCCTGATACACTCCCAGCGGCTCAACAGCCGACGCCAGTTTCCATCATCGAGCTGCGCCAGTTCTCTGGCAGCGCCAGTACTGTTGCCGGTTTCATAGACGACCCGTGTAATGAAGCGATCGGCTGGATCGCTGTCATCTGGCAGGACGCTGTGCCAATCGGGTCCGGCATAAGGTGGTGGCGGCTCTTCCTGTGCCACGGGCCAGGGAAGCGGTTGCATCGAAAACGGTCCTGCGACTGTGCCGCGACAACGCAGGACGGCGTACTGGTGGTCGTTTGGCGGTTGCCCGCTCAGGTCGGCGGCAGTGAGACCGCTGGCAGCGTAGGCGCGCGCATACATGCCTGCATCGGGTTCCTGGGTTTGCAACATAATCCGGTTACCCGCATTGATCAGCATCAGGTCGCGCAGATCGCCCAACTGCGCCAGCGCCTGGTGCGCATAGATCGCCGGGATGCCCAGCGAGCGCAGACGGGTGATGGCAATTGCCATGTCGCTTGTGTCGCTGTTGCCGATCAGCACCTGCAATTCGTCGATGATAAGCGGATAGTCGTGGCGGGTCTGGTCGCCGCCGCTCCGGCTGAACGCGGCGCGCACGAAAGCCTGAGCAATCAACATTCCGACGGCGCCTGCCAGCCCGCCAAGCGCCACATCCGGCAATGGCACAAGCACGATCATACGGTTGGCAATCATCTGCGCCAGATCGAGCGTCGGCTGCGCCTGCGCCACCAGGTAGCGCGTTGTTTCAGGGGTCAGCAGCGCATCGAACCGACGTAACAGCGCATCGCAACTGGATCGTTGCCCTTCGCCCAGGCGCGGATAGGTTTCGCGCCAGAAACTGGCGACTTCGATATTGCGCGTCGATTGGAGCAATACCTCGCGATACGCTTCGTCGAGGAGCGCCTGCTTGACATGCGCCAGCGTGGGGTGCGCTTCGCCTTCGAGCACCAGCAGCGTTGCCATGCGCGCGAATTGTTGCATGCCGGGCGAACGCTCCCATGTTCCCGGATCAATACGCGCAAAGGTTGCCAGAATCTGCCCCAATGCCAGGTCGGCGCCGCCTGGCTGCGCGACATTCACGCCAGCCAGCGGATTCAGTCCAATGGGCCAGGCGGTATCGAGCGGATCGAACAGGATCAGACGCGCTTCATCCGCTAACGGGATAAACCGGCGCACCGTATCGATCAGACTGCCGCCCCGGTCGTCGCCCTTGCCGTCAATCAGCATAAACCCGTGTGGCACGAGTTGCAGACACAGGTTTGCCAGCAGTCGGCTCTTTCCGGCGCCCATGCCGGCGGTCAGGTGAAGGATCTGCCGCAGATCGCGCAGCGTCGGTCCCACCGGCGCGCTATGTCCATCGGTATGAGCAGCGTAGCCCACCACGATACGCTCCGGGTCATTGCCGCAAAATGCGTGCGGCGGCGCTGCAATTCGGCGGCAGGGATCACACCGCACCAATCCGCTGGCGAGCATAGATGCCGGGTTCCAGAGATACCCGAGTTCCCCGGCGGTCAGAATGTCTGGTCCACGCCAGAGGCGGAACGGCAACAGGATGGCAGGCGGCGGCGCAACGAGCGGCATGCGCAGAGCGGCAACGATATCGGCTGCGTTTTCGCCGGAAACCTGGCGCGCTGATATGCGACCACGAGGGACGAGACGTTGCAAACGGCTGGCGGTACGTTGCTGAAATGCGCCAAGTGCGTCGCCGATCGCGTGCAGCGCTGTCAGAGCGTCATCGAGGCATTCGGCGACGGCGGTTGCCACAATAGTCGCTTCGAATGCCGCATCGCCGAGTTTTGCCTCGATAGCGGCAATGTCCGGCGTCAGCGCATAATCCTGGCGCTGTTCGAGCGCCAGTTTCAATGCCGTTGCGCGCGCGCGCCACTGCCGCCCCAACGCCCAACTCGTCATCCCCCCCTGAGGGCGCAATGCCACCTCCAGACCGGCATGCGCCACGCTGCCATAGGGTCGCACCGCTGCCAGCAACACGCCTGCCAGTTCGGTTTCGACGGCGACGGTCGGCGCGTGGAGCGGGTAGGCTGGCGGCAGCGCCAGCGCAAAATGCTGCCAGGCGATCCAGCGCCCTGGCAGCGCCGCAGCCAGAAGCGGGTCATCAGCAGCGTTGACCAGCGTCCCTGGCGCACTGCTACGAACTACCCCGTCCAGGACGATCATGGCGCGTTGCCGCTCCTCCGGTGCGCCGATAATCAGCGCACCCAACTCGGCAGGCAGGTCTGGCGCGCCGCTGACGAGCAGCACGTACCGTGGCGTGGCATGCGTCCAGTGACGCGATGCCATGCCGCCGTGGATTAACCGCATGAGCGAACCGGGCTTCGTGGCGAGTCCGGTGCGCTCTGTCGGGCGGATGGTCGGGCGGACCCGCAGGCAGAGCGGAGCGCTCATCGCACGCCGCGCTGCGTGGCGCGCGAGAATCGCTGCTGCCAGTGCAAACAACAGTTCACCCAAAAGAACCCACAGCGCTGCCTGCGCGCCGATGACAACGACTGAAAAGATCGCCGGTTCAAATACATAGCGTAGCAACGCAAGCGAAGCGATTGCCGGATCGTTCATCAGGCGAAGCGCCGAGAGCGCCCCCTGCGGCGGGGTGGCTACGAGCAACGGCAACGCCACAGGGCGAGTGAATGCCAGCGCAATACTGGCAAACGCCAGCGCACGTACAATGTGTAGCGGCAGATCGGGCTGCGGCGGACGACTTGCCGGCGGCGGATTGGGCGCTGTGCTGCGAAGCGCTCCCCGGTTCATAACGCCTCCATGCACACCGACCGAACCTGTGTTGCGATCCAGGCGATGTCATTACTGCAAAACGGGCGCGGTTCACGCCAGCGCAACGCTTCAGAACGCGGCTCGATCAGCACGCCTGCCCGGTCGAGCCACTCCATGAGCAGACCGGCGTGGCGGCGCTCTTCCGGCTCGAGCAGTGCAGCAATGCGCCCTTTGGTAACACCCGGCGGTGAGGCTGCCATAATCGCCGGCGCCGTCGCCAGCAACGCGATAATCGCTTCAAGACGCTCAACCGGCAGCAATGACAGATTGGAGGGCGACGAACCGCCATCGGTCGATGCGCCATCGGCGGCGCAGCCGGTCGTTACTGAATGCGCCGCATCAAGCGCACGCATCAGGGCATCAATCAACGAGTCGCGACAATCAGAAGGCATCATACTGATCACCCGGCTTTCGACGCAATGCCGCTTCGAGTTCCGCGCGCGCCACCCACGTCCGCCCGTCGCTCGTCCTGGACGGAAACGCGCCCGCGCGAATCCACGCCAGCATCGTTTCGTCGGTGACGCGGTACAGTTCTGCTGCTTCGCGCAGCGACAGCCACTCTTGCTGCCGTAGCGTGTGTCGCACGAGATCGCTCAGCGATGTCCATCGCTGTCGTTGAGCCATGGCTCACCTCCATCAGCCATTCAACAAACGTATCCCGATCACAACGCCAGACGCCTTGCGGCACGACCTGGACACCCGGCAACCGTCCGCAGCGGAGCATATCGTGGAACCAGGTTCGTCCCATGCAGGCGATGGCATCGTGAGATGTCAGCACGCCGGGTAATGCACTGCCGCCGCCAAGCGCTTCGATGCGTTCTATGGCGCGGCGCGCTCGCTGTTGAGCAGTGCGAGGAAGAGGCGGCATTGTCTACTCCTTTCGCTTTGAGCACGTGAGGATTTTTCCAAAAGGAATCATTTGCGGCCAACCGGTGGAGGATGCACGAAGCACCACACCGATGGGCCGCAGATCGGGACGTATGGTCTGCAATAGAACTGTGTTACGGACGGTAGTATAATCCTAACCTCTTCTTAACGAAAGAGGTCATCGTGTCCCTTGTTCAGTTGACAGACAGGCGTATCTCTGGTGGTACCAAAGTCATGGAGGAGTGCGAGTCTGTGAGACGATAAACAGGCTTGCAGATTCGCGCGCGGCTTCAGGAGGATCGTGCGTTGTCAGGCAGGTGATGCATGGCGACGTTGCTCTGAAGGAACGTCTGTTCTCCTTTTCCGATCAGCCGCTGTTGAAGGAGAACACAGCCGCCATCGCGTGGGCAAAATGAGACCCTCGATTTTCTGCGGTTAAGGGAACACAACGTGTGGAGAGTGTTGGAGAGGGGACGTGCGGGTGCGGCGTGTTGACGCACCCGCGCCGCCATGATTCACCGCGCAACGCGGAATGCGCCCATGCCGGCGTAATGCGCCGCAGTGTCCAGTTCTTCTTCGATGCGCAGCAGTTGATTGTACTTCGCCACTCGATCGGTGCGCGCCGGCGCGCCGGTTTTGATCTGCCCGGCGTTCGTCGCCACCACGAGATCGGCGATGGTCACGTCTTCGCTCTCGCCTGAACGATGCGAGACAACCGCTGTCCACCCGGCGCGGTTCGCCATGCTGATCGCGTCGAGTGTTTCGGTGAGTGTGCCGATCTGGTTGAGTTTGATCAGGATCGAATTGGCGGCCTGTTCGGAGATGGCGCGCGCCAGACGCTTCACATTTGTCACCAGGAAATCGTCGCCGACCAGCTGGATGCGATCTCCCAACCGCGCGCGCAGCAATTTCCATCCCTCCCAGTCTTCCTCTGCCAGCCCGTCTTCGAGTGAGATCAGCGGGTAGCGCGTGGCGATGTCCGCCCAGTATTCGACCATCTCGGCGCTGGTCAGCGAGCGCCCTTCGCGTTCCAGATGGTATTTGCCGTCTTTGTACAGTTCGGTGCATGCCGGGTCCATCGCCAGCATCACCTGCTCACCAAGTTGATAGCCGGCGCGTTTCACGGCTTCGGCGATGATCTGCAATGCCGCCTCGTTGGTCGGAAGGCTTGGCGCAAATCCGCCTTCGTCCCCGACATTGGTGCTGCCGCCGCGGTCGTGGATTACCTTCTTGAGGCTCTGGTAGATTTCACTGCCCCAGCGCAGCGCCTCGCGGAACGATGGCGCCCCGACCGGCATGATCATGAACTCCTGGAAGTCGGTGCTGTTCTGTGCGTGTTTGCCGCCGTTCAGAATGTTCATCATGGGAACGGGGAGTACGTGTGCATGCACGCCTCCCAAATAGCGATACAACGGCAATCCGTGCGCCGCTGCCGCCGCTTTCGCGCACGCCAACGAAACCCCCAGAATGGCATTGGCGCCCAGGCGCCCCTTGTTCTCGGTACCGTCGAGGTCGATCAGCATCCGGTCGATGCGCACCTGATCGGCGGCATCTTCCCCTTCGAGCGCCTCGGCGATCGTGGTGTTCACGTTTTCGACGGCTTTCAGCACGCCCTTGCCGCCATACCGTCCCTTGTCGCCGTCGCGGAGTTCCAGCGCCTCGAATGCGCCGGTCGATGCGCCAGACGGCACGATGGCGCGCCCCATATCGCCGCTCTCCAGATACACGTCCACCTCGATCGTCGGATTGCCGCGCGAGTCGAGCACTTCGCGCGCGGTGATCGCTTCAATCGTCGTGTCTGCCATGGTGTCTCCTTTTGTTTGAGCCGTTGCAATGCATTTGCACCTGTCATCCTCTCGCCTCTTGCCCGATCTTCTGAACCACAGAGGCGCAGAGGACACTGAGAGAAGCATCTTCGTACCCGATATGTGCGCAAGCGGCCCGCTTGCTCCTGGCTGGCGCCGCCGTTGGGTGCAGCATCGCCGCCGGGCGCGGCATTGCCGTTGGGCACGGCGGCGGCGTGCCCCTACGTGGCGCTGCCCTACGGTTCACGGGCGCCGCTGCCGGGCCGGCGGCGGCGTGCCCCTACCTGCAACCTTCCCACCTTCCACCTTCCAACCCTCACCCCCGCACCAATCCCAATTCATCGTACAGACGGTTGAAATCGAACGACTCGTCGAGCATTTGGGTGAAGCGGGCAATCTTCGATGCCTGTTTGAAGCGAATATGCCCGAAGACGCGCTCGCTCCGCTCAACGGTGGTCAGGGTATCGTCTGAGACGATGATGACCGGCACCTGCTGTTCCTCGGCTTTGTCGAGCACCGTCGCTGGCGGACGAATGCTGCCGGTCAGCACCAGCGCCGAGGTCGAGGTTTCGAGCGCAGCCAATTGCAGGTCGGCGCGGTCACCACCGGTGATGACGACTTTGTTGGCGCGGCGGCGGAAGTGCGACAGTGCGGCTGCGCTCCCCATGGCGCCGATCACAAGGTGTTCCACCTGGCGCTCGCACCACTCCGGTCGCCCGATCATCTGCCCTCCCAGGAATTCGTACAGGTCGGCGACGGTGACGCTGGCAAGTTGCGGGTCCTGCGGCAGCACCGCAAATACCGGCACGCCGCGCTGTTCCAAAAATGGCACAACGCGGTTCCTCACAAAATCGAGCTTCGGCGCTTCGACTTCGTTGATCAGAATCCCGAGCAGCCGGTCACCGAGGTAGCGTTGCACCGCCAGCATCGCGTCGAGCGACAGCGGCGACCGATAGAGCGTCACCAGCAGCACCGGCGCTTCCAACATGTCGGACACCTGATCGGCGGAGAGATCGACGACCGATCCTTCAGCCCAGGTGTTGGCGCCTTCCACAACCAGCAGGTCGCGGTTACGGGAGACGGCAAGGTACGCTTCGCGCAGGCGGCGTGCGAAGTCGGTCGTTGCCTGCCCGCGCATAATCTGTTCGACTGCCCCTTGCGTGACGAGCACCGGCGCAACGTGTTCCGGCGGATCGGGCAGGGCGAAGTGCTCGCGGATGAACGCTGCATCATCGTCGTGCACACTGGTTTCGGTGCGGGTCACCGAAACGCTGACCGGCTTCATGTAGCCGATGCTGAAACCGTCGCGTTGCGCGCGCGTGAGCAATCCCACGCATGTCGCGCTCTTCCCGACAAACGTTTCCGTCGATGCAACGTAGAGGGTAGCCATCGCCTGTCTCCTTGCCGAACGAAAAATGATCACGCGCTGTTGTCTGATGCGTGTTTTCCGATGCTCGCTCAACCATGCAGAATGATCCGCGCGTCCAGCACTGTGGCCCCTTCGCCGCGGTTATACACCACCAACGGGTTGATGTCCATCTCGACAATCTCGGGAAAATCGGTCACCAATTGCGACATGCGCAGAATAATCTCTTCGGCGGCAGCAATGTCGGCTGGCGGTTCGCCACGCACACCGCGCAGCAGTGGAAAGGCGCGAATGGCACGCACCTGCTCCGCCGCCTCCTGGCGCGACACCGGCGCCAGGCGGAAGGCGATGTCTTTGAGCGCCTCGACGTAGATGCCGCCCAATCCAAAGGCAATCAGCGGACCAAACTGCGGGTCGCGGCTGACCCCGACCAGCACCTCGCGCCCTTTGCGTACCTGCTCCTGCACCAGCACTCCCCAGATGCGCGCCTCGCGGCTGTATTTGCGGGCGCGGTATTCGATCAGTTCGTAGGCGTCGCGCGCGGCTGCGCTGTCGTTGATGCCGAGTTTGACGCCGCCAATATCGCTTTTGTGCAGAATGTCGGGTGATGAAATCTTCATCACAACCGGGAAGCCAAGGCGATTGGCGATTTCCGCTGCTTCCTCCGGCGATTGCGCCAGAAATGATTTTGGCAGGCGCATCCCGTAGGCTTCGATCACCTCGCGCGCTTCGAGTTCGCCAAGCTCGACTCGTCCTTCACTGCGGACTCGCGCAAAGAGTGCGCGCACCCGTTCGGTATCGACCTCGAAACGGACGTACTCACCCGGTGGACGCTCGACCCAGCGCCGTTGCGCCACCATCGCCCCCAGTGCAGCGACGGCGCGTTCGGGGAAGGCATAATTTGGGATGCGATGGTCATTCAGAATGCGCAGCGCTTCCCCAATTGTTGCTGCGCCCATAAAACTGGTCACAACCGGTTTAGCGTTTCCGTCGGCGAGATCCACGATCGTTTGCGCGATCTCCTCTGGTTTGCTGACCGCCTGCGGCGTGAACAACACGAGGACGGCATCGACATTCGGATCATCGAGCGCGGCGCGCAGCGCAACCCGGTAGCGATCGGCGCGCGCGTCGCCAATGATATCGATTGGATTGTAGACACTCGCGGTCGGCGGCAATGCTGCGCGCAGAACCTCCGTCGTCGCCGGCGTCAACTCCGCCAGTTGCAACCCGCCGCGTTCGGCAGCGTCGGTAGCGATGATGCCCGGACCGCCCGCATTCGTGACGATTGCCAGGCGATTGCCAGAGATAAGCGGCTGATAGGCGAACGCCAGCGCGAAGTCGAACAATTCCTGCATCGAGCGCGCGCGCAGCACGCCGCTCTGGTCGAATGCCGCTTCGTAGGCATGCTCGGCGCCTGCCAGCGCCCCGGTGTGTGACGAGGCAGCGCGCGCGCCCGCTTGCGTCGCGCCGCTCTTGATGGCGATCACCGGAATCTGTTTCGTCACCCGACGCGCCACGGCGACGAAGTCATCGCCATTGCCAATCCCTTCCAGGTACGCCAGAATGACCCGGTTGTTCGCTTTGTCGCACCCCCACGCTTCCAGAAGCGTCACCTCGTCTACGTCTGCTTTGTTTCCCAGGCTGACGAAACGCGAGAAGCCAATCCCCTGCGCCTTGCTCCAGTCCAGAATTGCGGTGCAGAGCGCCCCCGACTGCGACATGAAGGCAATCTGCCCGGGATGCGGATAGAGCGCCGCGAATGAGGCATTCAGACGGGTTGTGGTATCAATGACGCCCAGGCTATTGGGACCGATCATGCGCATGCCGTAGCGTTGCACGATCTCGAGCAGGCGCATCTCCAGCGCGCGCCCTTCTGGTCCGATCTCTTTGAATCCGGCGCTGATGACGACCAGACCCTTGACGCCGGATTTGCCGCATGCCTTGGCAACATCCGGCACAACCGTCGCTGGAACGACGACCACGGCCAGATCGACCGGTTCGGGAACCTGCTCGACCGATGGGTATGCTGGAAGGCTCAGGATATGCGTCGCGCCCGGGTGAATAGGGAAGATGCGACCGGGATAGCCAGCGTCGAGGATGTTCTTGAGGATGCGGTGTCCCAGTTTCGATGGATCGGGTGATGCGCCGATCACGGCGATGGAATGCGGTGCGAAGATCGCTTCCAGCATACCCTGCCTTTCTGCCCTCATCCCCCGCTCCCCTGCTCCCACGCTGCGGGAGAAGGGGGATGAGGGCGATCTGACACCTCAAACAAGCGATCTCATGGACGCTACACTACCACATTTACCAGTTTCCCAGGAACCACAACAACCTTGCGCACGGTTTTGTCACCGACAAAGCTGAGCACACGCGGGTTCGTCAGCGCCCATTCGCGCAGTTGCTGCTCATCGGCAGTGGCAGGCGCCAGGATTTTGCCGCGCAGTTTGCCGTTGACCTGCAACACGATCTCGACTTCGTCGAGCGCCAGCGCCGATTCGTCCCATTCGGGCCATCCGGCGTCGTAGACGCTGCCGGTTCCGCCGCACCAGGAGTGCAACTCTTCCGCCAGGTGCGGCGCAAAGGGCGACAGCAGCCGCGCAAACGTCGCCGCTGTCTGCGCAAACACCGGCGTCACTCCGCCTGCCTCGGCACGGTAGCGGCTCGCCTCGTTCAACAACTCCATCAATGCTGCAATTGCGGTATTGAAGCGAAACTGCTCCGTATCGAGCGTCACCTTGCGGATCGTCTCGTGCAGTTTGCGGTACAGCGCGCGTTCCTCGCCTTCAGGCGCGGCGCCGTTGCTGGAGTTCAGCGTTGCGACGATCGCGTCCCGATCGGGGCTGAACAGCGCCACAATCCGGTTCAGGAAGCGTTGCGCACCGGCAACCCCCTCGTCGGTCCATTCCATGCTATTTTCTGGCGGCGCTGCGAACAGCACGACGATCCGCGCCACATCGGAGCCGTACTGCCGCACGAACGGACCCACCGGAATACCGTTGCCGGCGCTCTTCGACATGGTGACCGGACCAGACACAGCAGTGACGCTGCCATCGCTCTCCTCTTCCAGAGTGTAGCCGCGATCTTTCAGCAACGCGCGCGCCTGATCAACGCTTTGCGCATCGGCGGGCAACTCCAGTTTGCGTCGCAGTTCTTCGGGGAAGCGCACCATCCCCGGGGCAATGACTTCGAGCGGCGTGCGAACGCGGCGCTGCACCATGCCCTGAGTAAACAACGCCCTGAACGGTTCGTCTTCGGGCACCAGCCCTTCGTCGTACAGCACCTTGGTGATAAAGCGCGAGTAAAGCAGGTGCAGGATCGCATGCTCGACGCCGCCAATATACTGATCGACCGGCATCCACTGGCGCGCCGCCTCGCGCGAGAAGATCTCGCGGTCATTCTGTGCATCGCAGAAGCGCAAGAAATACCAGGACGAGTCGACAAACGTGTCCATGGTATCGGTATCACGCCGCGCCGGTTGACCGGTCTCTGGATCGATCGTGTTGACCCAATCCTCGGCGGCTGCCAGCGGGCTTTTACCTTTTGGCAGGTAATCCTGCACTTCGGGCAACACGACCGGCAACTGATCCTCCGGCAGCGGCTTGATCGTCCCGTCCGGCATGTGCAGCATCGGGATGGGCGTCCCCCAGTAGCGCTGACGGCTGATCAGCCAGTCGCGCAACCGGTAGGTGACGGTTCCTTTCCCTTTACCGTTCGCTTCCAGCCAAGCGATGGTCGCTTTGACGCTCTGCCCTTCGCCTTTGCCAGCCGGGATGCCATTGATCGGTCCCGAATTGACCATCACACCATCGCCGGGCCAGGCTTCGGTCATGGTGTCGCCATCCAGCGTGGCATCCGGCGGTTGCACGACGACGCGCACCGGCAGACCGAACTGGCGGGCGAACTCGAAGTCGCGCTGGTCGTGCGCGGGCACCGCCATGATCGCGCCGGTTCCATACCCCATCAACACATAGTCGGCAATCCAGATCGGGATGCGCTCGTCATTGACCGGATTGATCGCGTAGGACCCCAGGAAGACGCCGGTTTTTTCGCGCGTGGCGCTGGTGCGCTCGATTTCGCTCTCCATACGCGCGCTGGCAATGTATGCTTCGACCTCGGCACGGCGTTCGGGCGCGGTCAACTTCGCCACCAGCGGATGCTCCGGCGCCAGCACCATGAACGTCGCGCCCCACAGCGTGTCGGGACGGGTGGTGAAGACGACAAGCGGCTCGGCGTCGGGAGGCGGCGGCGCGTGCGGGTCAGCATGGGGCGGCAGCGCCAGGAACGTGACCTCGGCGCCTTCGCTTTTGCCGATCCAGTTGCGCTGCATGGTCTTGACGTTTTCGGGCCAGTGATCCAATTTGTCCAGGTCGTTCAGCAGGCGCTCGGCATACGCCGTGATTCTGAAGAACCACTGCTCCAGTTCGCGTTTCTCGACCTTCGCGCCACTCCGCCAGCTGCGTCCTTCGGCATCGACCTGCTCATTTGCCAGCACCGTCTGGTCCACCGGGTCCCAGTTGACCGTCGCTTTTGCGCGGTATGCCAGACCCTTGCGATAGAGCAGCAGGAACAGCCACTGATTCCAGCGGTAGTAGTCGGGGTTGCAGGTGGTTACTTCACGCGACCAATCATACATGATGCCGGCAATCTCGAGCGACTTCTTCGATTCGGCGATGTTGCTGTAGGTCCATTCACGCGGATGGCGGCCATACTTGATCGCGGCATTTTCCGCCGGCAGGCCAAAGGCGTCCCAACCGAAGGGATGCAACACATCGTAGCCGCGAATGACATAGTAGCGGGTCAGCGCGTCGCCAATGACATAATTCTTCAGGTGACCAATATGGAGGTCACCGCTGGGATAGGGGAACATTTCGAGGATGTAGCGCCGTGGTGCGCCGGCGCGGCGCCCCGCTTTGAAGATGCCTTCGCGCTCCCAGAACTCACGCCATTTCGGCTCGATCGCCGGATCGAACCGTTCGATACGCCGCTTCGTCCCTGTGTCGCTCACGGGTCCCTCCGCTGCACAAATGATTGCAGGAATGAACAGATGTCACAACCGGTCTATCGTGGCGATATACACCAGACGTTCCGGCAATGGCGCATCATCCGCCGTGCTTTTTCCGTCCACCGCCAGGCGCTCGATGAGCGCAAGACCGTTGATGGCAAGCGCCTGACGGATCTCACCATCGCTCCAGGCGCGTTCGATATGCGTTTCCTCGCCACGCTGCCAGCGATGATCGTCACTGCGCGTCAACCAGACGATCCTGCCTTCGCCGAGACGGGTGACCGGGTTGTATGCCAACCGATGGTACACCAGACAGTCGTCGCTCTCGTCGATCACAACGTCGCGCCCGTCCCACTGTGCAAACGCCGCTTCGGTATTCACATCGAACACCACATATCCATCGGGCGCAAGGGCGCCCCGGATTCCGGCAAAGAGGCGCTGCAGGTCGCCGTCTGCGGTCAGATAGTTGATGGCATCGCCAAAACACGTGATCAACCCAAAACGATTGGCAGGATCGAATGGATGCTGTGCTGTACTGCTTCGAAGCGCGCCACCTGCGACGAGATGCTCCAGATCGCGCATATCCGCTTCGATGAACGTCACCGCCAGCCCTGCGTTGCGGGCGCGGTCACGGGCAATCCGCAGCATCGCCGGCGAACGATCCAGCCCGATTGTCGCAATCCCGGCAGCCGCGAGCGTCAACGTTGCGCCGCCTGTGCCGCACGCCAGGTCGAGCGCGTGGTGCGGCGCCACGCCGTGCGTGCGGCGCCACGCCAGCGTCAGACCTGCCAGATACGCCCCAAAGCGCTCCTGACCGATGCGGTCGTAGATTGGCGCGTATGAATCATATGCCTGGCCGGTATCAGCCATATGGCGCGCCGCCCCCTGCGTCCGATTGCGGCATTGATACGGGTAAAGTATACCACACTTGCGGGGGATGAGCCGAAGGAGAGACGATCCGCTCACCGTGTCAGCCCGCGCGGCGGCAAGATGGTATGCACCGAGAAGCCGCTGTGGATGCGCTGAATGACTTCCGCCAGCATGGGCGCAACCATGAGGAGGCGCAGGCAGGGTGAGGGCTATCGTTTATTCAAACAACTCAAGCGTACCGATAGTCGGATCGGCAGCAAAGTTGGTAATGGCCATATGCCCGTTTCGCAATGCCCGTTCGATATCACCAGTCGTGCAATTACCTGGGCGCAGCCAGAGAATCTTCGGCGGAAAGCCGAGCAACACGTTTATATCGCTGAAATCGGAGTCTTTGGTAACGATGATGTAATCGTGCGTCTGAGCATACTGCCAGACTGTTCTATCATCGGCTGTAGCGAGACCAACCAGAGAAACATGGCTGGTGTCTGAATAGAGATCAGAAAGAGAACGCACCAGACGTGGCGACATGTTGTGGTCGAAAAGCAACCTCATACATGCGCAATAAGCGATTGCCGTTCCCTATCGGCAGCGTAGCTCAGGCAAGCCTGAATATCCTCTTCCGTCAGGTAGGGGAAATCCGCAAGAATCTCTTGCGGCGTCATCCCGGCAGCAAGATAAGAGAGGACATCATAGACAGTGATGCGCATACCGCGGATCGTTGGCTTGCCGCTGCGTTTGCCTGGCTCAAGCGTGATAATTGTGTGATAGGATGCGCTCATAACGACCTCTTTGCCTCGACCAATCCGCATCTTTGTTCACGCTTCGCAATATCTGCCATTGTACCACGTTCCCGGGTTCAGGCAAGGGAGTCTCTGCGCTTTTGCGCCTTTGTGTGAGTTAGAGAGATACGCGGTCTGGTGCGCCGTACAGCCGCTCACCGCGCCAGGCCGCGCGGTGGAAAGATCGTATGCACCGAGACGCCGCTGTGGATGCGCTGAATAACTTCCGCCAGCAAGGGGGCGACCGTCAGGATGCGCAGGCCGGGCCACGCTTTTTCCGCCGGCACCGGCAGCGTATCGGTGGTTACCAGTTCACGGATGGCGCTGGCGCGCAGGCGCTCCGCCCCATCGCCGCCGAGCACCGGATGCGCGACCGCCGCGTAGATCTCGCGCGCGCCGTGGCGTTCGAGCAGTTCGGCGGCGCTTACCAGCGAGCGTCCGGTGTTCACCTCATCATCTACCAGAATGCAGCGTCGTCCGGCGACATCGCCGATCAGCGACATTGCAGCGATGCCGTTCTCGCTCTCAGCGTCGGCGCGCGCCGGGTGGCGTTTTTCGACGATCGCCAGCGGTGCGCCAAGTTGCTCGGCAAAATTGCGCGCTCGCTTGGCAAACCCGATGTCGGACGACACCACCGTCACATCGTCCCAGCCGCGATCACGGAAGTAGCGCACCAGCAGCGGCATGCTGCTCAACTCATCGACGGGAATGCTGAAGAATCCCTGAATCTGCCCAGCGTGCAGGTCGATCGTCACCACCTGTTGTGCTCCGGCGACCTGAATCATATCGGCGAGCAGTCGCGCCGTGATCGGCACGCGCGGTTGGTCGCGCTTGTCGGTGCGCCCATAGGCGTAGAATGGCAGCACTGCGGTCACCCGCCCGGCGGATGCGCGTTTGCATGCGTCGAGCATGATCAACAGTTCGAGAATGCGGTCGCTCAGCGGCGACGCCAGCGATTGAATGACAAAGACATCCTTCTCGCGGATGCTTTCATTCAGGCGCACGAAGATATTTTCGTTGGCGAAGCGGGTGATCGTGACATCGCCCAGGCGCACCCCCAGGCGACCGCAGATAGCCTGCGCCAGCGCCGGGTTGCCATTGCCCGAAAGAATGCGAAGCTCATCGAAGCGACTGCTCATAAATCCCTCCTGGCGCACTTTTGTCTGATGTACGGTGACGATCATCTGGGCGCTCCTACGGCGTGAGTCCGGGCATGAATTATCGGACGACATCCTGGCGCTGTGGGCTGCCCTTGCTCAGGTCTGTCAAGCCCCGGTGGGGTTGCCACGCGCACAGGATGGGGCAGCGGCGCGGGAAGACGGCGTTATGTTGTCCACAATCGCGCTTTTTCCTTGCCCTGACGCCTGGCGCCATACCCGACGCGCCGACGAGACTCGAAGCACACAGGTGTCGTTGTTGGGGATGCGTAGCGCCCGCTGCGCATTGCGACGCCAGCTGCTTTCATCCCTCCGCCCCCTGCTCCTCCGCCAGGAGAAGAAGAGGTTGGTAAGGCATCCTGATACCCCGAACAAATGATCTCCTCTTATGGATAGCCCCTCCGGGGCTTGCACTTGCGGTGAGCGCCGTCGAACTGCGTCCTCATGCCAGGTGGCGTTCAGTCAGACAAAATGTTCGAGCGTTCGTTGTGCAAGGCGCAACGGTCAACGCGCACCGGCAGGTGTGTCGTGGACGAATGACTGCGCCTTGGCATCAGCATCTCCTCCGGGGCTTTCACTTGCTCAGCGAGGGCTTTCGCCCGCAGCAATACGGCGTTTCGTGACAAGGCATGTCTGCGCTCCCACGACGCGCGATGCCATTGCAACAACATGATGTGCCGGGCGCCCACGGCAGGGCGCTTCTCCGGCGCGTTCCATTCCGCTTCCTTCGTGCCTGTCACCCGTGGCGACGGGCGTATTGTAGTCCAATCATCCGCCGAGAGCAACGTGGTACAATGGTGGCGTTCCACACACTGGTGCAGCGTGGCGAAGCGGCTGTGCTGCGAGAGGGGGATGTCATGCAGTACGCACGTCTTGGTCGCACCGGTCTCCGTGTGAGTCGGCTCTGCCTGGGCACGATGAACTTTGGTCCGCTCACGAGTGAAGCCGACAGTTTCGCCATTATGGACCGGGCGCTGGAACTTGGGATCAATTTCTTCGACACGGCAAACGTCTATGGCTGGAAGACCGGCGAGGGGATCACCGAGCAGATCATCGGGCGCTGGTTTGCTCAGGGCGGCGGACGGCGCGAGAAGGTCGTGATCGCTACCAAGGTCTACGGCAAGATGGGCGACTGGCCCAATGAGTCGCGGCTCTCGGCGCTGCATATCAGGCGCGCCTGCGAGGGCAGCCTGCGTCGCCTGCAAACCGACTATATTGACCTGTACCAGATGCACCATGTTGATCGGGACACGCCGTGGGAGGAGATCTGGCAGGCGATGGAACAACTGGTGCGCGAGGGGAAGGTGTTGTATGTCGGCAGCAGTAACTTCGCCGGCTGGCATATTGTTCAGGCGAACGAAGAAGCGCGCCGCCGCAACTTTATGGGGCTGGTGTCGGAACAAAGCCTGTACAACCTGTCGGCGCGCATGATCGAACTCGAAGTCATTCCCGCCTGCCAGAGCTACGGCGTCGGCATTATTCCCTGGAGTCCGCTGGGCGGCGGGCTGCTCGGCGGGGTGTTGCAGAAGGCTGCCGAAGGACGGCGCGCCGATGCACGGATGCAGGAGCGTATCGAAAAATATCGCCCGCAGCTCGAAGCCTATGAGGGCTTTTGCCGCGAACTCGGCGAACAACCGGCTGATGTGGCGCTGGCGTGGCTGCTCTGGCAACCCGCCGTCACTGCGCCGATCATCGGTCCGCGCACCGTCGAACAGTTGAATGGCAGCCTGCGCGCGCTGGAGATCGCACTGGACGACGAGGCGCTGAAACGGCTCGACGCTATCTGGCCCGGTCCGGGCGGACCTGCGCCAGAGGCGTATGCATGGTGACGACCCTTCAGGAGCAGCATTATGAGCACCCGCTTCTCACGTCCTCGCCTGATCGACGAGACCGACCAGCGCTACCGCGCGCACGTCGAGCAGATGAAACTGTTGCGCAGCAATCAACGCGCCATCCGCCCGCCGCGTGCGCGCGACCTGTTCGGCGGCGAGGCGGAAGCGGCGCTCCGCGACTGGCTGGCGCAGCAGGTCACGCTTTCGGAACGGCGTATCGTCGAATACCTGGAGCATCGCGGACGGCAGGCGGTCACCAAATACCGTGAACTCGACGCCGTGTGGCTGCCCGAACCCAAAACGATCCACGTCTTCGAGATCAAAGCCAGCATGAAGGCTGCCAGCCTGCGCCGCGCCATCCGTCAACTGCGCGACACGCAGACCATCCTGCGCATGCTGTTCCCCCGCGTCCACACCACGATTCTGCTGGTCGATACCGGCATTCCGCAGACGCCGGAAGAGGCGGCGGCGCAACTCGCCGAATGGATTGCCCGGCATCCAGAACGCCAACCACCGACCGAACCGCCGCCGACGCTCGCCGATGTCCTTGCGAGTCTGCCGCAGGTGCGCCTGTCGGACTCGCTCGCGGCGCTGCCGGATAACCCCGACCTCGTCGGGTTGATCCGGTTCTCGGTAGACGACATCATTACGCTGGCAGGCGCCGAGAACCTGCACCTCGACTGGGACGAGGACGACGAAGAGGAAGAGGAGGCGGACGCCGGGTCCGGCGAAGCCGAGCGGTACGTCTACTCCTCTGAGTCGGAGGCGGACGACGAGGACAACCCGCTCGCAGCGGCGCTGCGGAAGGCAATGCAGGATCGTGCGAAGGAATGATGCCCTCGCCCCACCGGTAAAGCCGTTGCATTGCAACGGCTTTACCGGTGGGGCGAGGGCATCATTGCGCCTAATGCCCGGAACTGTGCTCCTTCTTCTGCGCCTCGATCAGCGCCTGCATCAGGTGCGGCGGTACGTCCTCATAATGGTCGAACACCATCGAGAAGCGCCCGCGCCCCTGGGTCAGCGACCGCAGGTCGGTCGCGTACCGTAACACCTCGACCAGCGGCGCCTGCGCGGTGATCGTCGTGCGCCCGCCCTCCGCCGGCATCATGCCCAGCACGCGCCCGCGACGGGTGTTCATATCGCTGATAATGTCACCGGCATACTGCTCGGGCACGGTGATCTCGAGCTGGTAGATCGGCTCCATGATCGTCGGGTTTGCTTTTTGCGCCGCGATCTTGAACGCTTCGTGCCCGGCGATCTGGAACGCGATGTCCTTGCTGTCGACTGGGTGCATCTTGCCGTCGAACAGTTCGACGCGCACGTCGACCATCGGGTTGCCTGAAATGACCCCTTCGGTCATAGCAGCGCGCACCCCCTTTTCAACCGACGGGATGAACGCCTTGTCGATCACGCCGCCGACAATCGAGTTGACAAATTCGAGCGGATCGGTGCGGTTCGGATCGGGTGGAAGCGGCTCGATGCGAATCGTCACATCGGCGAACTGCCCGGCACCGCCGGTCTGCTTTTTGTGGCGGTACTGCGCTTCGGCTTTGCCGCGGATCGTCTCGCGGTAGGGCACGCGCGGCAGGTCGAGTTCGACATCCACGCCGAACTTGCGTTTCATGCGCTCAACGATGATCTGCAGGTGCGACTCGCCCTGCCCAGAGAGGAGACTCTCGCCGGTGATCGGGTCGCGTGAAACGCGCAGGCTTGGGTCTTCCTCGACGACATTGTGCAGCGCATTGCCGAGCTTGTCGAGATCGGCGCGCGTTCTGGGCTTGACCGTCGCCGTGAATGCCGGCGCCGGAAACGCGATTGGCGCAAGCTGGAGCGGCCGGTCGCGCGAGCAGAGGGTGTCGTTGGTGCTGACATCGCCGAGCTTGGCGGCCATGCCGATGTCGCCCGGACCGATCAGCGCAACGGCGGTTTGCTCTTTGCCGCGCACCGCGTAGAGTTGCCCGATCCGCTCTTCTTTCCCCGTCCGCGGGTTGAAGACAGTCGAGTTGGCGCTCAATTCGCCGCTGAACACGCGAATGTACGACATCTTGCCGTAAGGATCGACGATGGTCTTGAACACCAGCGCACTGAGCGGTTCGGAAGCGGCCGCCTTGAGTGTGACATCCTTGCCGGAGACCAGGTCGCGCGCCTGCACCGGCTTATACGCCGCCGAGGGGATGCTGTCGAGAATGCCGTTGAGCAACTGCGCCATTCCCGCCACCTGCAACGCCGACCCGCAGAAGACCGGGACAATCGAGCCGTTGGCGATCCCTGCGCGCAGACCCTGGTTCAATTCTTCCTGGGTCAGCGCATCGGCGCCGCCATCGAGATATTTCTCGATCAGGTCATCGTTCGTGGCTGCGATCCGATCGACCAGTTTTTCGCGCCACTCCTGTTCAAGGTCGAGCAATTCCGGCGGGATATCCGCCTCGACGAAACCGCCGTCGTGCTTTTCGGAGATCATCCAGGCGCGCTGACGGCGCAGCGAGATGATGCCGGCAAATTCGCGCTGCTCGCCAATCGGCAGTTGCATCGGCACGACCGCCTCATCGAGGATCTGCCGCGCCTGTTCGATGCAACGGAAGAAATTGGCGTTGTCACGGTCGAGTTTGTTGATGAACAGCAGGATCGGAACGCGCGCCTTGCGCGCCATTTCCCACACCAGCTCCGTGCCGACCTCAACGCCGCCAGCGGCGTCGAGCACAATGATCGCAGCATCGATCACGCGCATTGCGGCGGCCATTTCGCCAACCAGGTCGGCGTAGCCGGGAACGTCGATCAGATTGATCTTGGTATCGTGCCACTCGACCGGTGCAACCGCCAGGTTGATCGACATACGGCGTCGCTGCTCTTCCGGGTCGTAATCCGAAACGGTGTTCCCATCTTCGACGCGACCTGCGCGGGAAATCGCCCTGGCGGTGAGCAGCAACGCCTCGGTCAGCGTCGTTTTCCCGCAACCGCCATGGCCGAAGAGACCGATCGTGTGGATGAGGTCCGGTCCATATGCTCGCATAATGTCCTCCTCGACAGTCGTTGGACAGGAAGAGCGCCTGCTTGTGAGCAGAACGCATCAGATACTCGTGGGGCAGACGTGTTGCACGCTGAGGGTGACCCGCCTTTCCAGCAGAACGGTGGAAGGTTAAGTGGCAATTATACGCATTTTCACGGGCGGGTCAACCGCTTCAATCTTTCTCTTCCGCCAGTCCCAACGCCTCGCGCGCGGCAGCGACGATGAACAGCGACCCGGTGACGCAGACCAGATCGTCGGGTGTGGCAAGGGATCGGGCGCGCGCCAGCGCATCCGCCGGATCGAGCACAATGTCGATTGGCGTGTCGCTGCGCACCAGCGGCGCGAACTGCTGGCGCAGATCGTGAAGCGCCACCAGCGCGCGCGGGTGGCGTGAGGCGGTCAGCACCAGCGCATCGACCGCCGGCGCCAGCGCCGGCAGCATGCGCGCCAGGTCCTTGTCGCGCGACGCGCCAAACACCACCACGCGCTTCCTGCCGGGAAACATGCGGTTGAGCGATACGACGAGCTGGTGGATCGACTCGCCGTTGTGTGCACCATCGAGCACAATCGGCGGCGCGCCGTTGATGATCTCCATCCGTCCGGGCCAGCGCGTCTCTGCCAGACCTGCCGCAATCGCCGCGTCGCTGATCGGCGACCCCATATCACGCAGGAGCAGCGCCGCAGCGGTCGCCAGGCGCGCATTCACGATCTGGAAGGTCCCGGCAAGCGATGGCGTGAGGTCGCGCTGGAACCGCTGCTGCGGTTCGACTTCCAGATAGTGCTCAACCGGAATGCGCCATGCGCCGGGCTGAAACGGCTCATCTGGAACAGCAGGCTCTGGCGTTGCCTCACGCACCACGTAGAGCGGCGCGCCGATCTCTGCAGCGCAGCGGATCAGCACGCCAAGCGCCTCTGGATGCTGCGGCGCGCTGATTGCCGGTGCACCGGGTTTCATGACGCCCGCCTTTTCCCAGGCGATCTGCTCTAGAGTGTCGCCAAGCAGGTCCATGTGGTCATAACTGATCGGCGTGATGACGCTCAGGATCGGCGTGACCACCGCTGCGCTGTCGAACCGGCCGCCGACGCCGACTTCGAGGATCGCCAGATCGACGTTGCGTTCGGCGAAGTAGCGCAGCGCCAGCGCGAAGCCAATCGCAAACGTCACCGGCGCGCCGATGGGTCCGTTCGCCAGCGATTCGACCACTGGCCGGATCGACTCGACGGCGTGCACCAATTCGTCGCGGGTGATCGGTTGGCGGTTCACCTGAATGCGTTCGCAGTAGGTGTGCAGGTGCGGCGATGTCCACAGACCGGTGCGCAGCCCGGCAGCGCGCGCTATCGCCTCCAGAAATGCCGCCGTCGAACCCTTGCCCTTCGTGCCGGCGACGATCACCGACGGCATCGCGTGCTGCGGGTTGCCGAGCGCAGCCAGGAGGGCGCGGGTGCGCACCAGATTGAGCATTGGCGGCGGTCGCTGCGCGCCCTGCTGCCCGCCAATGAACGAGTAGAGATAGTCGAGCGCCTGCTGGTAGTCCATACGTTCTCCGTTGCGATGATGCGAGGTGACAGCATAGCGCAGCGCGGGTGCAGCGTCAAGCGTCGAAGGGAACATGCTATAATGGCATCGCTATCGAACCAGAAGAAGAGCCTGCTATGGCGGTACAGACCAGAGAACAGATTCTAGACCTTTTGCGCCAACATCAAGAGGAGTTGCGCCGCCTGGGGGTCGGGCGCTGCGGTCTTTTTGGGTCATTTGCAAGAAATACTCCACGCGAAGGAAGCGATGTCGATATTCTGGTCGAGTTTCAGCCTGGTCAGAAAACGTTCGATAATTTTATGAACCTCGCGTTCTTTCTCGAAGATCTTTTTGGGCGAAGGGTTGAACTGGTCACAACTGAGTCGCTCAGTCCCTATATCGGTCCCGCCATTTTGTCGGAGGTTGAGTATGCCTCCATCGACACATGAGTATTTCCAACACATTCTTGAAGAGACGACATACCTGTTACAATCTTCCAGAGATCTCGATAAAATGGCATTTTTGCAGAATGAAACCCTGAAACGAGCATTCGTCCGCAGCATTGAAGTAATTGGTGAAGCCGTCAAGCAGATTCCAGATACTTTTCGACAGCAATATCCGGCAATTGAATGGCGTGCCATCGCCGGCATGCGCGATCGTTTAATTCACGGCTACTTTGGCGTCGATTATGATATTGTATGGGATGTGATCACGAATAAAATACCGGCGCTTGACCACGAAGTGCGAAAGATTCTGGCGCAGGAGATTCCGCAATGACACATCCCAACAACATCCGCCTGGTTCGCGGCGCCTGCCCGCACGATTGCCCCGATACCTGCGCGACGATCACCGAAGTGCAGGGTGATCGCGCAGTTCGGTTCTATGCCGATCCCGACCATCCATTCACGCGCGGGTGGCTCTGCGCGAAAGTGCGCCCCTACCTGGAGCGGGTGTACGCCCCCGACCGCCTGCTCTCCCCGCTGCGGCGCGTCGGTCCGAAAGGCGGCGACCGCTGGGAGCGCATTTCGTGGGAGTCGGCGATTGATGAGATTGCGACCCGCTGGAAGGAGATTATCGCTCGCTACGGCGCGGCTGCCATCCTGCCCTACTCCTACAGCGGCACCCTCGGTCTGGCGCAACTCGTGATCTGCAATGCGCGCCTGTGGAACCGCATGGGCGCGAGCGGTCTGCAACGCAGCATCTGCGGCGCAGCCGCCGAAGCCGCTGTGGAAGCGACCCTCGGCGCGCGCTGGGCGCCCGATCCGGCGGACGTGCTTCACAGCAACCTGGTGCTCATCTGGGGGCACAACCCCGCCAGCACCGGTCCGCATTTCATGCCGTTTCTGCGGCAGGCGCAAAAGCGCGGCGCATACGTCGTGGTGATCGATCCGCGCCGCACCCTGACAGCGCGTAGCGCCGATGAGCATATCCGCCCGCGCCCGGCGACCGACGGCGCGCTGGCGCTCGGCATGATGCACGTCATCTTCCGCGAAGGACTGCACGACGAACTCTGGCTCGAACAGCACACCATCGGCTGGCGCGACCTGCGCGACCGCGCCGCCGATTACCCGCCCGACCGGGTCGCGGCTATCACCGGCGTGCCGGAAGAGACGATTATCGCGCTTGCCCGCCGCTATGCGACGGCGAAACCGGCGCTGCTGAAGACGGCAGACGGTGTGCAGCGGCACGGGAACGGAGGGCAGACCTTCCGCGCCCTCTGCTGCCTGCCCGCCGTCGTCGGGCAGTACGGCGTGCGCGGCGGGGGACTGGCGTACAGCACAAGCGGGTACGTCCGCTGGGACCCCGAAGCCGTCGGTCACGCCTCGGAATGCCCGCCAACGCCGCGTGTCGTGAACATGAACCGCCTCGGCGCCGCGCTCACCGGCGAAGTCCGCGATCCGCCCATCATGGCGCTGTTTGTGTTCTGCGCCAATCCGGTCACCTCCTCGCCCAACGCCGGGCTGATCATTCAGGGATTGCTGCGCGACGACCTGTTCACCGTCGTTCACGAACAGTTCATGACCGACACGGCGCGCTACGCCGACATCGTTCTGCCCGCAACCACGCAACTGGAACACGTCGATCTGCACAAGGCGTATGGGCATCGCTGCCTGCAGTACAACCATCCGGCAATTCCGCCCCCTGGCGAATGCAGGAGCAACTGGGACGTGATGCGCCTCCTGGCGAACGCCATGGGGTATACCGAGCCCTGGCTCCGCGAAGATGCCGAACAGGCGATCCGCGGCGTGCTCGACGCCACCCGCGCCCGCAATCCGTTGCTCGAAGGCGTCACGCTGGAGCGGCTGCAGGCGGAAGGCGCCGTTCCGCTCCACTTCCCGCCAGGGCGCGACGTTCCCTTTGCCGATGGGCATTTTCCGACGCCTTCGGGGAAGGTGGAGTTGCGCTGCGACGCGCTGCGCGCGCACGGTCTCGATCCGCTGCCGGAGTATGTTCCGCCCGCCGAGTTTCGCGCGGCTGGCGACCATTCGGACAACGGGCATCCGCCATCGCTGGTGCTGATCTCCGGCGCATCGCACCACTACGTTTCGTCGAGTCTTGCCAATCAGCCAAGTCTGCGTGCAAAGGAGGGGCCGCCCTTCATCGAGATCAATCCCGCCGATGCCACCGTGCGCGGCATTCGCCATGGCGATGACGTTCATATCGAAAGCGCGCGCGGTTGGTGCCGTCTGCGCGCAGTGGTGACCGACGACGCCCCGCCTGGCGTGGTGATCGCCCCCAAAGGACCATGGGCAAGCCTGTCGCCCGATGGGCGCAACGTCAACTGGGTGACGCCCGATGCGCTGGCGGACCTCGCCGGGCAGAGCACGTTCCACAGCAATCTGGTGCAGGTGCGGCGGGCAGAATGAGCGCTTTGCAGATCATTGCGCTGGTTGGACTCAGCGGCAGCGGCAAATCGACAGTGGCGCGCCTGCTGGCGGCTCGCCTTGGCTGGCGTGTGTGCGACACCGATGCACTGGTGGAACAGATGGCAGGGCGAACGATCCCTGCCATTTTTGCCGTTGAGGGAGAAGCCGCTTTTCGTGATCGGGAAACTACGGCGCTCACGGCGGCGCTCGCTGAACCGAACACTATTGTTGCGACCGGCGGCGGCATTGTGCTGCGCGATGTGAATCGCTCGCTCTTGAAAGAGAAGGCGTTTGTCGTGTGGCTCGACGCCCCGACCAATGTGTTGATCGCCCGGTTACGCACCCACGACGAGGAACGTCCATTGCTGGCGGGAGAGGACCCGGCGGCGCGGCTGGAGGCGTTGCGGACGCAGCGAGTGGCGCTCTACCGCGAGTTGGGGCGCCTGGCAATCGATACGTCGGGGGCGGCGCCGGAGGATGTGGCGGAGCGGATTGTTGGCGCGCTCGTCCAGAACCGAGAACTGAGAACTGAGAACTGAGAACCGAAAACTGAGAACCGAGAACCAGGAACGTAATACATTGCCCGATCCGTCTGAGTCCGTCTCGACCAGTCCAAATCCGCGGTCTATCACAAGCCAGGCTCACAAGGGCTTATACTGAGGGAGGCGCTGCTATGAACATCCGAAATCTTCTGCTGGTCGCCTCGCTGGCGCTGGCGCTTGCAGGGTGCGGCATCATCGGTGCAGCGCCAACGCCGACGCCTGTTCCGCCGACGCCGACGCCTGTTCCGACTCCCACGCCGCGCCCGACAGCCACCCCGCTGCCGACGCCGACGCCGCCTCCGGCTGCGGCATCCGCCGATGTCATTCAGGGCGGGATGCTCGCTGCCACCCAAGCCGACTCGTACCGGATCGAGGTCTCCATCAAGATGAAGGACACTACTGGCGAGGGGGCGCCAATGGCATCGCCGGACGGTATGATCGAGGTCATCAGCATGAAGGGCGAGGTCGCCGGCAAGAACTCGCGTGTGGAGATCGGCGGCTTCTTTGCCGTACTCCTGTCCGGTGATCCTGAGAAGAGCGTCCAGTTTCTGACCGTCGATGGCAAGTCGTACATTCGCGGTCCGGCGCCATTGTTTGGCGCGCCCGACGACGCCTGGTACGAGTTGCCTGCCGACCAGTCATCCCCGGCAGGAACGGTTTCTCCTGATCAGGTAACAGCGCCATTGCAGCAGAGCGGCAATCTCGATCTCGCCAGCTTCACCTCCGGCGGCTTCGAGACGCTCGACGGTCAGCGCTGTGCGATCTTCATCGGCGACAAAGAGACCACCATCCGCTTCCTGAGCGGCTTCGACCAGCAGGGCACGCTGCCGTCCACGCTCAAACCGGAAGAGATCGATCAGGCGGAAACGCGCCTCTTCATCTGCGAGGACGGGCGCCTGCACAAGATGACGATCGACATGACCGGAACCCCGGCGGGGGAAACAAAACCAACGTCGTTCAGTATGCTGCTCCGCCTGTATGATATCAACAGCGCCATCCGGATCGTCGCGCCCGCAGACGCACGGCCGCTGGCGCCGCCATCGTTCGCTCTGCCGACGCCCACGCCGTGAACTGAGAACTGAGAACTGAGAACTGAGAACTGAGAACTGAGAACCGAGAACCGAGGACTGAGGACTGAGGACTGAGAACTGAGGACTGAGAACTGAGGACTGAGAACTGAGAACTGAGAACCGAGAACTGAGAACCGAGAACTGAGAACTGAGAACTGAGAACCGAGAACTGAGAACTGAGAATCGAGAACTGATACTCATGCGTTGAGCACATCATCCGGTCGCGCCCGGTGCAGCCTGCGCAGGCGGGCTTGGCAACCGCAGCCTGCGGCTTCAGCTGCCGGGCGGACTGCCAACGCGCGTTGTGGATCGTTACGCCTTGCGAGCCGGACGCGCGAACATCTTGTCTGACTGACTGCACGTTAGTATGAGAACTCAAGATGGACAGGAACAATGACGCACTCCGCTGATCATCTGCATGTTACGACGCCGGGCGGCAGCTACGAGGTCATTGTGGCGCACGGCGCGCTGGAGCGCCTGCCGGAACGTCTTCAGCACATTGGTTTGAACGGTACTGCGTGGATCATCAGCGACGACCAGGTGTTTCCGCGCTACGCCCCGGCGCTGATCGAGCGCCTGCACGCCGCCGGGTATGCTGTGCACGGGTACGCTGTGCCTGCCGGTGAACCGAGCAAAGACCTGGCGACGGCGGCGCGCCTCTACGACTGGCTGATCGGCAATGGCGTCGAGCGGCGCGATGTCGTGCTGGCGCTCGGCGGCGGCGTCGTCGGCGACCTGGCGGGGTTCGTGGCGGCGACCGTGCTGCGCGGCATTGCCCTCGTGCACCTGCCGACCACCCTGCTGGCAATGGTCGACTCGGCAATCGGCGGCAAAACCGGCGTGAACCATCCGCTTGGCAAAAACCTGATCGGCGCGTTTCACCAGCCGCGCCTGACGCTTGCCGATACTGCGACGCTGGCGACCCTGCCGCCGCGCGAACTGTGCGCCGGATGGGCGGAGGTGATCAAGCATGCTGTCATCCGCGACGCTGACCTGTTCGTGCATCTCGAAGCGATTGCCGATCCGTCGGCGCTCCGGGGCGAGGCGCTGGCGGCGGTCATCCGGCGCGCCGCCAGGGTCAAGATCGACATTGTGAATAGCGACGAACGCGAAACCGGTGAACGCATGCTCCTCAACTACGGGCATACCCTGGGACACGCCATCGAAGCCGCCTGTGGCTACGGCGACCTGCTGCATGGCGAGGCGGTCGCCATCGGCATGCACCTGGAGGCGCTGATCGCCCATCGTCTGGGGATGGTCGAAGCAGGGTTCGTCGAGCGCCAGCAGCGCCTGTTGCGCGCATATGGGCTGCCAACCGACCTCCCGCCCGGCATGCCTGTCGATGACCTGATCGAACGCACATTGCGCGACAAAAAGGTGCGGGCAGGCAGGGTGCGCTGGGCGTTGCCGCAGCGGATCGGCGCGGCGACCGTGCGCGACGATGTGCCCGAAACAGTGGTGCGCGCCATTCTCGAGAAGGCGACCGAAGGATAGCCGCACAAAATCAAGAGGGACCTGTATGACTGAACCGGACGTGCGCTGGATTCAACGGCTCAACCATTTCACCAGAGCATTGCGTTAACTTGAAAAATTCATCGCCAAAGGGGAGTTGAACGAACTTGAAGAACAGGGTTTAATCCAGGCATTCGAGTATACCTTCGAGCTAGCCTGGAATGTCATCAAGGACTACTTCGAGTTGCAGGGCGATACCGGCATTCTCGGCAGCCGCGACGCCTTTCGTCTGGCATTTCGGCGCGGATTGATCGAACACGGCGATGTTTGGATGAGTATGATCAAAAGTCGCGCATTGACCAGCCATACGCATAATGAGGAGATAGCGCAACAGGTTGCTTCGGCGATTGTAAGTCAATACTACCCTGAGTTTGTCAGACTGCACGAAACGTTGACAAAGCTGAAAGGCAATGGGGCATGACGCTGCGATTTGGCTTGAAAGAGTCGGTCATTGAAAGCATCTGCGATGTCCTTGCCCGTCATCCTGAGGTTGAGAAGGCGATCATCTACGGTTCACGCGCCAAAGGGACGTACAAGTACAACTCGGATATCGATCTGACACTTATCGGCGATGACCGCCTGACCTTTCTGGCGCTCACAAACATAATGGACGAACTCGACGACCTTTTGCTTCCCTACATGATCGACCTTTCCGTGCTGCGCCACATCGGCGATCCTGATGTTATCGACCATATTCGACGTGTCGGGACCGTCTTCTACGAACGGAAGAAGTCTGAATGCGCCGGGATGGGTTAGAGCGTGTCCGGAAACCCGCCTCATGAGGCGCCGTTGGGTGGGTGAAGGCAACGTTGGCTGAGCCTGTCGAAGCCAACGTCCGCCGCGCCTGTCGAAGCCAACGCCGATCACGAGATCGTCTCATAATCCGGTTGATCTTCCTATGAGAGAGGCGCCCGGCAAAAACAGGCGCGAAGACGCACAGGCTATCGCACTGATTGCAGCGCTTTGCGCCTTTGCGCCTTCGCGTCAACCTGTTCGAGACAGTCGAAGATGTTCCTTTCGCCGAACCTGTCGCCTGTCACCGCACGATCAACGGCAGAACCACGCGCTCAGTCAGACAGATGGCGTTGAAATCGTGGTTGACCCCATCGGGCGGCACGGTCACTGTGCGCTGGACAGGCGCAATCGTGCAGCCTGGTGCGCTGGCAGTAAGCGTGTAGATGCCAGCCGGGAGATTGGTCATCGTGTAGAACCCGTCGGCATCGGTGGCGGCGCTCTGCTCGCCTGCCCGCACCACCGCGCCCGCCACGCCGCGCCCTGCCCTGTCGGTCACGCGCCCGCTGATGCGATAGGTCAGCGGCGCGGCGCTGAAATCCTGTCCGCTCACATCGCCGGTGAGCGTGACGGTGCGGCTGACCGGCGTGACCTGATACCCGCTGAGCGCTGCGGTAAGGGTGTAGGTTCCCGTCGGCAGCCCGCTCAGCGTGTAGAACCCGTCGGCATCGGTGGTGGCGCTCTGCTCGCCTGCCCGCACCGTCGCGCCCGCCACGCCGCGCCCCGCCCCGTCGGTCACGCGCCCGCTGATCGTGCAGCGAGCGGGGTTCAGGAGAAGGACGTACAGGTTGGTCTGCGACGTTATAAATGCCTGACCGCAGATCATCGCGCGGGCGAATGCCAGTTCCGGCAGAACCTGGACAGTTCCCGCCGCAGTGCCGTCTGATCGCCAGAAACCGCCCGGTAAGGGGACAACAGGCACTGCATTGACATTGAAGAACAGGCTGGTATGCAGCGATGTCAGGTTCCAGGAGTCCAGGCTGCTTGGCCAGCCCGGATGAATATCCCTGACCATGACAGTGCCCTCGACAGTGCCGTCGCTCCTCCACAATTCGCGCCCGTAAGCTTCGCTGTTCGCTGCAAAGAAGATCGTCTGTCCCATAACAGTGAAAGGGTCCGGACTAAGCGAGGATGCGCCACCCGGATAGATATCTCTGAGCATGACAGTGCCGTCGGCAGTGCCGTCGCTCTTCCACAGTTCGCGCCCGTGGATATGGTCATCAGCCTGGAAGAAGAGCGTATTATTCACAACTGTCAGGAACGTGTAATAGCCGAGCGAGCCGCCGCTCAACTCGGAATTATTAATCCTTTTGACCATAAAAGTGCCCGCTGAAGTCCCATCGCTGCGCATCAACTCGTATTTGCACATCACTGGGAACTCGATAAAACCGCCGACAAAGAAGAGCACGTCGTTCATTACCGCAAAGTGCGCTGGTGAGTAAGTCGAGACACAGAGATTGTCTCGTATCATGACTGTGCCTGCTGGCGATCCGTCACTTTTCCAGAGACTGTCGGAAGTCGCAATAAAGAGGGTGTTGCCGTGGACGATCAGTCTCCCACTCCCACCGAATGATCCGAATCTGGAACGTTCCCTCTGTTGTCCCGTCGCTGCGCCACACGCCAGCGCCGGAACTGCCGCTGTAGGCAAAAAAGTAGAGCGCGCCGTCATAGCGACCAGTTGCCCATTATCATACTGGAATGCACTCTCTGCACCGGGATAGATGTCGCGCACCAGCCGCGCGCCGGGCGTCGTCACGTCGCTGCGCCATAATTCGCGCCCGTGCACGCCGTCATCGGCGGTGAAGAAGAGCGCGTCGCCTAGCGCGAGCATTGGAACATCCTGGTAAGTGTACATCGAAAGACTTCCCTGACTCCCGGCGCGAATGTCTTCGACCATGAACGTGCCGTCGGTTGTGCCGTCGCTGCGCCATAATTCGTGTCCGTGAACCCCGTCATTGGCAACGAAGAAGAGCACATTGCCGATAACGCGAAACCGCGAGAGATCGGCGCTATCGCCGCCGGGGCGGATGTCCTTCACCAGGCGCGTGCCGTCCGGCGTGCCGTCGCTGCGCCACAACTCAAGACCATGGATCCCATCATTGGCGATGAAGAAGAACACGCCACTGACAACCGCGACGTCGCGCCTGCTACCGTCATACGCGCGCTGAAACGACTTCACAAGGGTCGGTTCGTCCGCATGGGCGAACGGCGCCGGCGCGAGCAGGGAGAGGAAAAGGAACGTGGTGATGAGCGCACAAGAGACGAGCGAACGACTGTGTCGATGACTGCGATGCATGGTACATCCTCCTGATTTGGTGATTGTAGTACGGCAACGTTGCTGGAAGACGGCTCTTCGCTCTTGTTAAGTCGTCTCATGTAACGCATACAAGCGCCGGAGGTTGCACGTTGCTCCTGTCCTGGCGTCTCGCGGAACGCAGGCGCCTGGCATGCTGTGTCCGGCAGTCCGCACGTCACGCCGCCCGTCGCAGAACCGTCGGGAGAAACACACGAAGGGTGATCCTGCACCCGCTGCGCCGGGCAATCCTGCGCCAGAGGGCTTCGTGCGCTAAGCGAGGGCGTTCGCGTCCACACAGGGGCGATCCTCACGAGTGGAGAGTTTTTATAGAGCGATCAACCAAAACCTGGACAATATAAGGACATGGAGTGGCAGACGTTGGCTTCGACAGGCTCAGCCAACGTCTGCCGCAGGACGGTCAATGATTGTGCAACATCCGGTTGATCGCTCTCGTGGATGCGAAGTGCGTTTTTGCCGTCCCAATGACCGTTTTTCCCCTCTTCCCCCCGATCCCCTTCTCCCACGAGGAGAGAAGGGGGCGTCAGGACGCGGCGCCGCCTCGCCCGTACCGGCATTCTGATGCCCGGAACGACCGGCAGCATGAGCGCGCATCGTCATCAGCAGTCCCAGCAGGGCTTCCCTTGCAGTGAGCACGGTCGAACCGCGTCCTCAGCCCACAACGAGACGAGGTTTCCCGCCCCATCAAGATTGCACCCGGACGCGGCGGAGGTTGCACCTGATCAGCGATCATGGTATACTTTTGCGTCACTAATGGATGCCTCCTGACGGAGGAGCCTATGAAACTGCGCCATAGCGCTCGCACAGACGTCGGCAAAACGCGGGATCATAATGAGGACGATTTTGGCATTGGCGAAGGCGCAGGGGTCGATCAGTACGGTGAGTTGCTCGTCGTATGCGATGGGATGGGCGGGCACGCCGCTGGAGAGGTCGCCAGCCGTCTTGGTGTCGAAACCATCCTCAGCACCTACTACAGCGACAGTTCTTCCGACCGTATCGATGTGCTGCGCCGGGCGTTCGAGCGCGCCAATGAGTGCATCCACGCCGAAGGACGCGGCGCCATGGGCACCACCGGCGTTGCAGCGCTGTTCTACAATGGCATGCTGCACGTCGCTAACGTCGGCGACAGTCGCGCCTACCTGATCCGTAACGACGATATCTGCCAGATTTCACGCGACCACTCGCTCGTCGGCGAGCAGGTGGCGGCTGGCGTCATCACCGCCGATCAGGCAAAATCCAGTTACTACCGCAATGTCATTACCCGCGCTCTGGGGTATCAGTCGGAAGTGCAGGTGGACATGTTCCACCTGCCGTTGCAGGTCGGCGATACGGTCGTGCTCTGTTCCGATGGGTTGCACGGGCTGGTCAGCGATGAGGAGATCGGCGAGATTGCCCGCTCGATGCCCCTCGCCGACGCGGTCGATCGGTTGATTGACCTGGCGAATGAGCGCGGCGGCACTGACAATATCACGACGATTATTGCGCACGTTGACGAACTCAACGCTGCTGCAACCGTCGTTGATCCGTCCGACTCCGCCCGCACCACTGTCGAATTTCCGACGCCGCTGGCGTCGGAAACCATCGAATTTCCGGCAACTGTCAGCCTGACGCCAGCCGATGCCGATCCGGTCACGGAACGCACTGCGCCGCAGCCTGTTGCTCCTCCCGCTCCGCCGCCGGTCGCTGCTCCGCCGCCGCACGACGCCCCTGCGCCGCGCCGGATGAACTGGATCGGCGCAACGCTCGCTGCTGTTCTGTTCACCGGGCTGGCGCTGGTGACGCTGTTCGTCGCCTATCCGATGGTGCTGGCGCCGGGTCAGGCAACTCCCGCCCCAGCCAATATACCGGCGACGACAGCACCCACCGACACACCGCCAACCATCACGCCTCCTCCTACTCAACCGCTCACTCAGGCGCCTGTCATTGTCCCTGTGGTGACCGAAACACGTGTGCCGACGGCATCACCAGACGCAACCACAACTGTACCCTCGTCTCCGGTCGCTACCAGCACGCCGACGCCTGCGGCGGCGCCGGCCGTCACGGCCACGCCAGGCGCATCGCCGTCAACACCTATCGCAACCGCAACCCGCACTCCTATTCCGCTAACGCTACCGGTGCGCACGCCAACGCCATGATTCCCGCTCCATGGTCTGGTAAAGCGTGGTACAATACTCGCATACGTGTTCGTATGTTGAAGTGGAAGCGCGATGCCGATACGGGTGCTTGATGCAACGGTTGCAGCACAGATCGCTGCTGGCGAGGTAATTGAACGGCCAGCCTCGGTGGTGCGCGAACTGGTCGAAAATGCGCTCGACGCGGGGGCGCGCCGTATTGTGGTGGAAACGCGCGGCGGCGGGTTGCGCGAGATTCGAGTGCAGGACGATGGGTGCGGCATTCCCGCCGATGAGGTCGAGCTGGCATTTGCGCGCCACGCGACCTCGAAACTGTCTACTGCCGATGATCTGTGGTCGATTGCAACGCTTGGCTTTCGCGGCGAGGCGCTCCCGTCGATTGCAGCAGTGGCGCAGGTGATCTGCATCACTCGTGCGGTCAATGCCAGCGTCGGCGTCGAACTGCGGATCGCCGGCGGCGAGGTGCAGGCGATCTCGCCGCGCGGATGTTCGCCAGGCACGACGATCAGCGTGCGCAACCTGTTCTACAACACGCCGGTGCGGCGCGAATTCCTCCGTTCCGATGCGACCGAGTCCGCCGCGATTACGTCAGTCGTCACCCAGTATGCGCTTGCCTATCCCGAAGTGCGCTTCAGCCTCTCCATCGACGGGCGGGCGACGTTGCAGACCAGCGGCAACGGCGATCTGCGCGCTGCCACGATCGAGGTGTACGGGATCGATGTGGCGCGCCAGTTGCTGGCGGTCGATGCCACTGTCGGCGAAGGCGTTGATCGCGTCCATATCTCCGGGTTGGTATCGCCGCCCGGGCTGACCCGCAGTTCACGCGCGGCTATTCACCTGTTTGTCAATCGCCGCGCCATTCAACCACGCGGACAGATCGCCATTGTGCTCGAAGAAGCGTATCACGCCCTGCTGATGAAAGGTCGCCATCCGATGGCGATCCTGAATATCAATGTGCACCCCGCAGCAGTTGATGTCAATGTCCACCCGACCAAGAGCGAGGTGAAGTTCCGCAACACGACGCAGGTCATGAGCGTGCTGGGGCGCGCGGTGCGCGCAGCGCTGCTGGAGAGCGGCGTGCGTCCCTGGGGAGAGCCGGGCATTCCGGCGTCGCTCGATACAGCGCAACGTCGCTTTGACCTGCGACGTCTCGGCACATCCCACGAAAGCGCATGGGATGCGCCGCCCTGGATGCTGTCCGGCGCCGAAACAGGCACAGCGGCGCCCTTCGACAATCTCAGCGCGCCGCTCCAGATGAGCGGCTGGCGCGACGATGGGCGGTTCGACGATCTCACCGCTTCGCAGGGCGGCGCATGGCAACGCGAGGCGGCGGAACTACCCGAAGCGCGATGCGCTGAGCCTGCCGAAGCGCCGACGACGAAACACTCAAAGCTTCCAATGTTGCGGATCGTCGGGCAGATCGCCCAATCCTACATCGTCGCCGAGTCGCCGGACGGCATGTACCTGATCGACCAGCATGCGGCGCACGAGCGGATCACCTACGAGCGCCTGATGGCGCAGCGCGGCGCCGGCGCGGTTGAACGCCAGGAACTGCTCATTCCGCAGGTGGTCGATCTGCCGCCAACGGCGCAGGATGTGCTGCTGGCTGCCGCTGATCAGTTGGCGGAGTGGGGGTTTGCCATCGAGCCGTTTGGTCGGAGCCTGCGCATTCGCGCTATTCCGGCAGTGCTCTATCCCGGCGATCTGGCAACAGCGCTGCTCGAAATTGCCGATCACCTGAGCGGTCGCGGCGGAACGACGCCGCGCGACTGGCGCGAAGCGATGCTGACCACCCTGTCGTGCCACACGTCGGTGCGCGCCGGGCAGACCCTTTCGTTCGACGAGATGCGTGGGCTGGTGCTGCAACTCGAGCAGTGCGCATCGCCGCGCACCTGCCCCCACGGTCGCCCGACGATGATCCTGCTGACCACCACCCAGATCGAGCGTCAGTTCGGCAGGATCAAGTAACCGTCACGTCACCCCACAGGTACGCAGCAATCTGCGGCGAAAGCGTGATCTGTCGGTCGTCGCGCTGAAGAGTAACGCCATACACCCGTGATGTATCGACAATGGCGAACTGTTCCCCCGGCACGAGACCGCTGTTCTGCAAGTAGCGGATCAGGACGGTATCTTCTTCCGCCTCTTCGGCAATGCGCCGTAGCGTAAAAACGCCTTCCGGCGTCGCCTGGTCGAGGCGCACCGCACCCGCATAGACAGTGCAGCGACCGGGGATCGGGTTCCCATGCGGGCATGTGGTCGCATCGCCGACCAGTTCTTCAATCCGCTCTTCCAGGCGCGGCGAGAGCGCGTGTTCCAGGCGCACCGCTTCCTCATGGATTTCGTGCCACTGCATTCCCATTACATCAACCAGGAAGCGTTCCAGGATGCGGTGCCGCCGCACCATCGCCTCCGCTAGCCGAAACCCTTCATCGGTCAGCGAGATCTCGCCGCGCCCGTCGCGCACGATATAGCCGCGATCCTCCATGCGGCTCACCATATCGGCGACAGTCGGAGGGGTCACGTGCATCCATTCTGCGAGGCGCGCGCTGATAACCGGTTCTCCGCGCGCTGCCAGGTAATAGATGACCTCCAGATATTCTCGCATCTTTTCGGTCGGCCCGGCGTCGCCCGGCTTGCGCCGCACTCTGGCATGTCGGGGTGTGTCAGCCATAATCATTTCCTTGCCTGATGATACGTTGATTATAGCAGAAACGAGCCGTCAGCGTCACGCTCGATGCGTCGCACCTCGATGATCGCCGCTTGATCGATTGGTCCATAGACGTGCGGGAAGAGCGGCGCCAGGTCTGCGCCGGAGGGACGCTCCCAGCGCACCGGTGCAGTCAATTGTGCCGCATCGATGACCAGCAGCACGAAATCGCCCGGCATCTCACGGTAGAGCGTATTGGCGACGCGCGCCATCAGTTCGGCGCCTTCGGTGCAATGCACGAACCCATCAACGGCAAACTCCGCCGGAACATATGGTTCGTGGGCAGGCCACGTCTCCCAGCGTTCAGCCGGCGCCATATGGAACATAATCGTGTTATTCCAACTCATAGAGTGCTGTGTGCACCGGCGCCAGCGCTGGCGCCAGGCGCAGAAACGCTGTACGGTAGATGCGCTCGTACTGTGCGTGGAGTGTTTCATCGGGCATAACCGTTCGTTCACGCATCTGCACTGCGCCAACCGCTTCGTCCTCGCTGCGGTACACGCCCGCGGCAATGCCGCCAAGCAACGCAGCGCCCAGGGTAACGCTTTCGTCCATATCCAGCACCTGGATCGGTCGCCCCAGCACATGCGCCTTGATGCCAAGCCAGACCGGCAGGCGCGTGCCGCCGCCAATCGCCCGGATCGTCCTGGCGCGCACCCCCAGCATTTCCTCGATATTGTCGAGCAAGTGCCGCCACTCGAACGCCAGACCTTCATAGACGGCGCGCGCCAGCGCCGCCCGCCCGCTGCTGACGGTCAACCCGACGAACGCCCCGCGCTCGCCGGCGGTCAGATGCGGCAGAAACAGCACACCAAGGCTGCCCGGCGGCGCTGAGGCCGCCAGCGCTTCGACTTCCGCCGCGGCTGCGTCGAGCGGCGCGCCTGACGCCACGAGGGTGCGCATCCATTCGACCGCCGCGCCGCTGCTGAACAATCCGTCCATCGCATAGTATCGGTCGCGCGCCACATGCGCGCCAAAGGTGACGTGCGTCCCGGACGACATATTGGCAATGAACAGCCGCTCATCGAGCGGAATATCATCGAGCGGCAGGAAGGCGGCCTCCGCCGTGCCCATCGAGTCGAGGCAATCGCCAACGTGGCGCACATCGGCGGCGAGCGCGCCGCACACATGGTCGTGCCCGCCGGCACCCACGGCGGTTCCCGGCGCCAGGCCCGTCTCCGCCGCCGCTGCCGCCGTCACCGTGCCAATGCGCGTGCCGCTGGCGACCGGTTCAGGCAGCAGATCGCCACGCAGCCCGGCGTGGTCGATCAGCGCATCCGACCAGCGGCGCGCCCGCAGATCGAAGAGCATGCTGCGTGACGCCAGGGAGTAATCGGTTGCGCGCGCGCCACACAGGCGAAACGCAATATAATCGGCGACATGCAGCCAGGTTGTTGCAGCGGCATACCCTTCCGACTCATAATCACGCAGCCATTGCAGCTTGAAAACCCCATAGATCGGCACAGGCAGCATGCCGGTCAACCGAAACGTCTCCAGCGGGTCATCGTGTGCATTCCAGCGCTGCACATAGGTCGCAGTGCGCCGATCATACCAGGCGATGATCGGTGTCAGCGGCTCGCCACGCGCATCGAGCAGCACGCCTGCTTCACCGACGCTCGCCACTGCCAGCCCGCGCACCCGCCGGGGATCATCAATAGCCGCCAGAGCGCGGCGGATCGCAGCGACAACGGACTCCCAGAGGATGTAAGGATCGTGTTCCGCCCATCCCGGCTGTGGTCGTTCGGTGGGAGTGGCAACGCTGGCAGACGCCGCCGGTGCGCCGCTCGTGGTGAAGACGATCACTTTGATGTTGGTCGTCCCAACATCGATGCCAAGGAGCAGATCATCCGCCATACCTTGCTCTCAGGAAAAAACCGGTGCGGCAATCATAGCACAAACCGACGATCCAGAAAAACAGCGACGCCGGATGTCGCCATCCAACGTCGCTGCCAGAGCGGCACGGACATGTCAGCAGAAGAGCGCAGTTACCAGAGCAGACCGCCGTCTACCTGAACGACCGAGCCGGTCACGAAGCTCGAGTCATCGGATGCAAGGAAGATGTACACCGCAGCGACCTCTTCCGGCTTACCGAGGCGGCGCAGCGGCGTGCGTTCCTGAACGGTCTGGATCACCTTTTCCGGGATTGTGCCGATCATCTCGGTTGCAATGAATCCTGGAGTCACGGCATTGACGCGCACGCCGGAAGGACCAAGTTCACGCGCCCAGGTCTTGGTCATGGCAATAACGCCGCCTTTAGTTGCGGCATAGTTCGACTGGCCAAAGTTGCCGTACAAACCGACGATCGAGCTGACATTGATGATCGACCCGCTGCCTTGCGCCGTCATATGCGGCGCCACGGCGCGCGTACACAGCCAGACGCCTTTGAGATTGACGTTGATCACCGCATCCCACTGTTGTTCGGTCATCTTCACCAGGCGCGCATCGCGCGTGATGCCAGCATTATTGAGCAGGACATCGATCCGGCCGCCCCATGCCAGCACGGTCTCGACCATCGACTCTACCGACGCCGCCTGAGAGACATCGGCCTGAACGGCGATCGCGCGCCCGTCCTGTCTGGTAATCTCAGCCACCGTCGCTTCGGCGCCGGCCATGTTGATGTCGACGACCGCAACGCGCGCTCCTTCGCGCGCGAAGGCAATCGCAGTCGCTTTACCGATCCCATGGCCCGCGCCGGTTACAATTGCAACCTTATCTTTCAGGCGCATCGTCTTGTCTCCTCATTGCTGATAACCGTTTTAGATCGACCGATCGGCAAGCCAGGCATCGATCTGCGGCCACAGACCACGACGCGCCCCGCTGCCAGCCATAATGCCAATATGACCGCCAGGCATAATGATCTGGTGTTTATCGGTGCTGCTCACCCGATCCAGAATGGTTTCCGACTGACACGGCGGCACGATGTGATCCTGCCGGGCGATGATGTTGAGCAATGACGCTTTGATGTCTCCCAGATTGACCGGGCGACCGCGCATGATCCACGTACCCTTCATCAACCGGTTTTCGCGGTAGAGATCGACGACCAGTTGACGGTACGCAGCGCCGGCAAACGGCACGCCATCGCTCACCCAGGTATTCATCGCCTGCCACGACTCGACGATCTTCGGATCATCGAGGTTATCGAGCAACCGCAGGTAATTACCGACCAGATTTTCGACCGGCTTGAGCAGTTTGCTGCCGGTATCGATCATCTCGCCGGGGTAATTGCCGGTTTGCTCCAGAATGGCGTCGAGGTTGAAATATTCCTCTTTCAGCCATTTGGGGAAGGGACCGATGGCCCCCTTGTTGGAGAAATCGATCGGCGCGGTCAGCAGGATCAGATTGCGCAGCCCGTTGTTCGGGCGCATTGCCGCATAGATCGCCGAGAGCGTCGCGCCAATGCACCAGCCGAGCATGCTGAAATCGTGCTGCCCGCTGTGCATCTGCATACGACGAACAGCGCGCGGCAGATATTCGAGCGCATAATCGTCGAAGGTCAGATGCGCATCCTCCGGACCCGGAGCGCCCCAGTCGACCAGGTAGACGCTGTACCCCTGCTGGACCATGTACTCGACGAAGCTATTCCCCGGGCGCAAATCGAAGATGTAGGGCTTATTGATCAACGCAAAGACGAGCAGCAACGGCACACGTTTGCGTTTCTCCACCGGCGCCTGCGGGTAGTAGTGATACAGCGTCGTCTTATTCAGCGTCCAAATTGCTTCTTTGGGCGTCTGCGCCACTTTCGCTTTCTGCTTGCCCGTGGCGACCTTGACACCCATCTCATAGGCTTTCCCCAAACGCTCAACTTCGGCGTACAGATTCTTCGCTACTGTCGCCGGATCTACGGGAAAGAGCGTCGTTTCAGGCGACGTCGTCATCGACCTACTCCTTACTACTTACAGGCGGCACATGCCGCATTCTGAGGCTAGAATCCTTCGATAGCGTGATCTTCCTTCACCTCTTCGGGTGTCGCCGGCTCGGGTGGCGGAACCTGGCGCGGCGCTTTGCGGCGCTTCTGGGACGCATCCACCGGCTCAAGCGCTGCCTGCTGCAGTCGTTCGATCAATTGCAGCATCTGATCGGCTTTGTGATCGAGCGCTGCCAGGCGCTGCTCCATGCCGTTGAGTTCTGTGCCTTCCTGCTTGTTCTGTTCGAGTTGTTCGGTGAGCATCTCGACGATCACCGGCGTCTGGGTGCGCAGCGCGTGCGCCAGTTGATCCAGTTTGATCTCGATGTCGTCCAGGCGCATTTCGATGTTTGTCACCCGGCGCGCCAGGGTGGTCAGTTCCTCGCGCGACGGAAGGTTCAGGCGCGCCAGCGATGTCTTCATCGAGGTGTTGATCAACTGCTGTAACGGCGCCGACGCGATCAGGTACGAGTCAAGCGTCGCTCCGACCCAGCGTGCAAACGTCTCGGTGTTGACCAGGTCGATCATCGCCTTGGCCCATGCGTCGAGCGTTGCATCGCGAGCCTTGCGCAGATTGCCAATTGGATCGTTCGGATCGAAGCCGTCTTTCTGGCCCATGAGCGTCTCCTTCGACATGTACGCCCGGCAAGGGCGGGTTGGGTTCTGGGGGTCTGTGCTGTGCAACACGGCGCTTTCGGGCGCGCGTTCACATAGGGGATAAAAAAGACGCGCCCTGCGCAACCGTTTCTGTCATGAGGGTAGTCGGAACAGTTACAGAGAGGATACACCATCCCGACACGTATGCGCCGCGGTCAACGAACGAGACGTTGTCATAATGGGGCACGGATGGACACGGATGCGACAGATTCGCGCGGATGTGTGAAACGCGATCGATCCGTGTTCGTCCGTCTCAATCCGTGCGAATCCGTGTACTCGCACGCACCATGCAACTGGACGGCAACTTGGGTCTTGACGACCTGTGATTTGTGAGATATTATATCCATGGTTCTGAGAAGTTGCTCCCTGGTAAGCGCGGCTTTACACAAACACAGGTTACTGCTCCGGCCCGTCGAAAGACGCTCAGGGGCGTACAGCAGGCTCGGCTTAAGGGCTTTGCCAAAGTAACTGCGGCGCTGCCGCTACGTTGTGTGACAGCTTAAGCTCAACCGGAGGGGGAGCGTTCGTGAGAGCGTTCAACCCCTCCGGCGTTACCGGGGGGGTTTCTGTTTGGGGTGAAATGATGGACGAAGGCGGTCATCGTAGTCAGCGGCGCAGCGCCGCAACAGCATTCCCGGACGCATCTCCTCTCGCCAGTGTCGCGTAGCGTTGTCTGCGTTTCCTCTGTGACACCCTGGCGAGCGTGCTGCGCCAGGGTTGTTTGTTGAGCGCGCGCCCGATGTGCCCGGCGCACATCCGTCATCTCCGGCGTTGCGCTGCTGTCTTCCAGGTTTCAGGCAACAATCTGTTGTGCACTGTGCAGCCGTCTGTCCGTCGCCGACAGACGGAAGGGTGAGGTTTGCTCTGCACTGCACCTGATGCCAGTCGGCGCCGATCTCCTGATCGTGCGCATGGTTTGTTGCGCCCTGCAACAGACCAGTATCTCGTTTGTGAACGCTGTACTGGAAGGCGAAAGGAGGAACCCGCGATGCTGACGATTCGCTGGACGATGAACAAAGACGGGCGCCTGACGGCGACCTTCGTGCGCCCGCAGACGCTGCGCCCGCTCTCGCTGGCGCCCACGACGCCAAAACTGCTGCCGGTCAATGCGCGCCGGATGCAACCCGCTGCAACGCCGCAGCGCGCCGCGCCCGGGCGCATGCTGGAACCAGAGCCTGAAGCATCAGCCCGGTTGATCCTGTTGATGGATCGGTAGTCATCGGCGAACTGAGCATGGAGGAAAAGCGTATGCTGGCAAACCTGCTCTTCTCCCGCCAGGCGACGCTGCGCTGGATGGTGATCGACGCCATGCAGCGCGCCTGGCGCCGCCATCAGGTGATCGTGCCGCTCTATCGGCGCCTGGCGACCCTGGCGCCCGATGAGCAGCGCGAAATCGTGTTGCTGCGGATGGCTGAACGCGAACGCCTCCATCAGCAGCAGTATGCGCGCATGCTGTCGCGGCTGCGCGCGCCGTTGCCTGAAGATCGCGCCATGTTCGACCGCGCCTGGCTCTGGTTGCTGCCGCGCTGCGGTCCAACGATTGCGCTGCGCTGGGCGGCGTGGATCGAGCAGCGCGATGCGCGGGCGATTCTGGAAGCGGCGCTGTTGCTGAACAACCAGGCTCGTGTTCGCTGAACCATACGTTGCTCGCCGTGCGGCGGGCATGGGCTGCGACCGGCTCAGCCGCCACAGGCTTCGGCAGGCTCAGCCGCCGCAGTGGGCATTTTGACAACGATGAGGTTGCCATCAATTCAGCACTGGAGATCGCTTTTCATTCGTATGTCAGGAGGCTGCCCATGCGCACGACCTTTCCCGACGCTGGCGTGCTGCGCCCGCGACTCAAACTTACACCGTGGGATGCTGTCGTTGTTCCGCTGATCATCGTCATCATTCTCTTGCTGACCATCGCCTTTCAGGGCGCGTCTCAGCCGTTCGACGTCGCCACGACGCCCGATCTGACGGTCAGCCTGGATCCGATCAATCTCCCTTACTACGGGCTGCGGACGGTGTTCCGCATGTTTCTGGCGGTGCTGTTGAGCCTGCTCTTCACGTTCACGGTTGCGACGTGCGCCGCCAAATCGCGGCGCGCCGAAATGGTGATTATTCCGGCGCTGGACTTTCTTCAGTCGTTGCCGATTCTAGGCTTTCTGACGGTGACAACCGCGATTTTTCTCGGCGTGTTCCGCGGCAGCCTGCTTGGGCTTGAGGCTGCCAGCATCTTTGCGATCTTCACCTCGCAGGTCTGGAACATGGCGTTTAGTTTTTACCATTCGTTGATCACAACCCCCAGGGAACTGCGCGAGGCTGCGGCGGTGCTGCGCCTCTCACCCTGGAAGAAGTTCTGGAAGCTTGAAGTGCCGTTTGCCATGCCGGGGCTGATCTGGAACACGATGATGTCGGTGTCGGGCGGCTGGTTCTTCGTCGTCGCCTCGGAGGTTATCGCGGTGGTCGGGCGTGACAATGACCAGTACCTGCCAGGGGTCGGCTCGTACATCGCCCTGGCGATTGAACAGGCGAATATTACCGCTATGGTCTATGCCGGTCTGACGCTGCTGATCATTATTCTGATATACGACCAGTTGATCTTCCGCCCGATCGTCGCCTGGTCGGAAAAGTTCAAGTTCGAGCAGTCCGAAGCGCAGGAAGTGGCGCAGTCGTGGATGCTGCGCCTGTTACAGCGGTCGGGGTTCGCCAGCAGCCTGAACGCCGTCGGCGCTGCAGTTCGGCGCAGCATTCCAACGATCCCGGTTCGAGAAGCGTCCGGGTCGCGGGTTGAGGTGCAATCTGACCCTCAGCCGATTGATTGGGCGATTGACCGGGTCTGGTACGGGATGGTGATTGCCGTGACATTGTGGGCCGTCTGGTTTCTGGCGACCTTCATGTTCGGTCCGGGACTGGGATTCGAGAACGGGCGCGTGCTGGCGGCAAACCCGAATGTGAATACCGATCTCGACCCGGAGATCGCCCGCCAGTTCGCCGCGTTTGGGGTGACGGCAAACCCGGATCAGACCGTCTGGCTGTCGGATGTGTGTGCGGCAACCGCTGGCGGGACGCAGGTGAGCGCAGAGCTGGCGGCGTTGGTGCGCAACGAGCGCGTCGGAGCGCCGGACGACCTGGCGGCTGCCTGCGCTGTGCCGATGGCGCCAGCCGGCAAGGTGGCATGGTCGGAAGTGCTGGAGTGCCTCTGGCTCGGCTTGCTCACGACAATGCGCGTGGTGATCTGGATCGGCATCTCCACGCTGGTATGGACGCCGATTGGCGTCTGGATCGGGCTGCGCCCGCGGGTGGCGCAATTTGTGCAGCCGCTGGCGCAGTTTGCGGCGGCGTTCCCAGCCAACCTGCTCTTCCCGGTTGCGGTGGCGCTGATTGCCACATATGCGTTACCGCAGAACCTGTTCCAGGCGCCGCTGATGATCCTGGGAGCGCAGTGGTACATCCTGTTCAACGTCATCGCCGGCACGGTCGGCATCCCGAACGATCTGAAAGAAGCGGCGCAGGTTTTGGGGCTGCGCGGTTGGGCATGGTGGCGCAAACTGATCATTCCGGCCATCTTCCCGGCGTTCGTCACTGGCGGTATCACGGCATCGGGAGGCTCGTGGAACGCCTCAATCGTCTCCGAGGTCGTGTCGTGGGGCGCGACGACCCTCACGCTGAGCGGGTTGGGCGCCTATATCGCCTACTGGAGCACCGGAGAGTTCAACCCGCACGTCGGGCTGGGCATGCTGGTGATGGGGTTGCTCGTGCTGGCGTTCAACCGCCTGTTCTGGCGCCGGCTCTACATGCTGGCTGAGACGCGCTTCCGCCTGGATTAGTCGAAAGGAGAACTTCGATGGCGACCACTTTTGTTCAGAAGACGACCGCGAGCGTCGGGAAAGTCATCCTGAGCGCCCGCAATCTGCATAAAATCTTCAAGACGCCGGAAGGCAACGATCTGCTGGTGCTCGACAACATCCATCTGGATCTGGCGGAGAGTGAGATCGTCGCCCTGCTGGGGCGCTCCGGCTCTGGCAAATCGACGTTGCTGCGCTGCCTGATCGGGCTGATCTCCCCGTCGAGCGGCGAAGTGCGCTACCGCAACCGGCCCGTGACCGGACCGATGCCGGGGATGGCGATGGTCTTCCAGTCGTTTGCGCTCTTCCCCTGGCTGACGGTGCTGGAGAACGTCGAACTTGGACTGGAGACGCAGGGCGTTCCGGAAGGCGAACGGCGGCGGCGGGCGTTGGAGGCGATTGACCTGATTGGTCTCGACGGGTTTGAAAGCGCATATCCGAAGGAACTATCGGGCGGTATGCGCCAGCGGGTCGGGTTTGCCCGCGCTCTGGTGACCAACCCCGACGTGCTGTTGATGGATGAGCCGTTCTCGGCGCTCGATGTGCTGACTGCCGAGAACCTACGCACCGAACTGCTCGATCTGTGGGAGGAGCGGCGCATTCCGACCAAAGCCATTCTGATGGTCACACACAACATTGAAGAGGCGGTTCTGATGGCTGACCGGGTGCTCATTCTCAGTTCCAATCCGGGACGGATCATCAGCAACCAGCGGATCGACCTGCCGCGCCCGCGGGATCGCAACAATCCAGCGTTCATTGCCGTCGTCGAGACGATCTACCGGGCAATGACGACGCCGGAAGCGGCTTTTGTCGGCGCCGCAGCGGCTGAGATCGATCACGCCAGCCTGGGCATGTGGCTCCCCGAAGCGGAAGTGGCGCAGATCATCGGCCTGATCGAACGGGTGGAAGCCGGTCCGGATCGCGGGCGCGACGATCTGCCGGCGCTGGCGGCGGAGATGCAACTCGATGCGGACGATCTCTTCGTCATCACCGATGCGGCTGAGTTGCTGGGCTTCGCGCAGACCCGCGAAGGGGACATCACCCTGTTGCCGGAAGGCGTGAAACTGGCGCGGAGCGATATTCAGGAGCGCAAGGTTCTTTTTGCCGAGCACCTGATGAATCGTGTGCCGCTGGCGGCGCATATCCGGCGCGTGCTCGCCGCCCGGCCCGACCATCGCGCGCCGCGTGAGCGGTTCCTGACGGAACTGGAAGATTTCATGGGGGCTGAAGAGGCGGCGCGCACGCTCGATACGGCGATTGACTGGGGGCGCTACGCCGAACTCTTCGAGTACGACGCGCGCGAGGGGCGGCTGCGCCTGCCGGAGAACGGCGGGTGACATATTGCCAAATCGCGCCATTGTCTCACGATCTACGTTTATCATACGATATGTGAGGCGCTGCGCTGGAGGACACGGGAGAACACGGATTCGCACGGATCAGGACGGATGTACACGGATCGGCGGACGTCCATCACAAACAGACCCGTGTGAGTCTGCTGCATCCGCGTCAATCCGTGTGCTCATTCCGCCACATGGCGCCCGGACCCGGAAGCGGAGAGGAGACGAACGGAGAGGGTGTTATGCAGGATGTTGTCACCGAACTCATGCGGTTGCTGGGACCGGTCAACCTCGACGTCATCTTTCGACTTGTGCTAACGATGGCGCTGTGTGGGCTGGTTGGTCTCGAACGGTCGAGTCACGAGCGGGCAAGCGGGTTTCGCCCGCACATTCTGGTGGGATTGGGCGCCTGCCTGGTGACGATGGCGGGGGCGTATGGCTTCGCCGACCTGACCGGCGAGCGCGATGCGCTGCGGGTCGCCAGTTATGTGGTTTCGGGGATCGGGTTTATGGGGGCTGGCGCGATCCTGCGCCACGGCACGACGGTGCGCGGTCTGACGACCGCTGCGACCCTGTGGGGCTGCGCCGGCATTGGCGTCACGGTGGCGACGGGGCTGGGATGGCTGGCGATTGCCGGCACGGTGCTGTTCCTGTTCACGCTGACGATCCTTGAGTGGTTCGAGGCGCGGCTCAACTTCGGCGGACCGGTAAGCCGGCTCCGCATCCACCTGCACAATGATAACCGCGCCGTCGGGAAGGCGCTCGACGCGCTCACCCGCCTGGGTGCGCCGGTCAAACGCGCCACGGTGCTGCCTGGCGCCGGGACCTCGGCGTTGCTGGATGTCGAACTCAGCCGGGCGCTCACCGTCGATCAGGCGCCGCTTCTGGCAAAGCAACTGTTGACGCTCAAAAAGTATGTCGTGCAGGTCGATACCACTGTCGCGCCGCTGGATGAACCAGCCGATGACGCAGAGCCAGCGGAAGCGCAGGAGGAAGAGGTAGTGCCGCTCAACCTGAGCGACGATGACCTGCTGAAGGACCTCAACGAGCCGGACGAAAAAGAGAAAACGCCGGCGCCGCGCGCGTGAAGACCCTGGTTTCGCGTTTGCTCGCGGAACAATCTCTGGTATAATGGCGGCAGTGCGCCCCCGTCGTCTAGCGGCCAAGGACGCCACTCTTTCAAGGTGGAGATCACGGGTTCGAATCCCGTCGGGGGCGCCAGGGTTTCGATCCACGAAGGGCGCGAAGAGTCACGAAGAACCTGTCTGGTATTTGTGGCGTCAGACGTGCTTGTAGGTTTCGATCCACGAAGGGCGCGAAGAGTCACGAAGAACCTGTCTGGTATTTGTGGCGTCAGA
>NZ_JBYNRX010000078.1:0-17413 GCF_057785375.1 Roseiflexus sp. | reverse complement strand
TCTGACCTCTCGCCTCTCGCCTCTGACCTCTCGCCTCTCGCCTCTGACCTCTCGCCTCTCGCCTCTGACCGCTCGCCTCTCGCCTCTGCCCTCTCGCCTCTCTCCTCTCACCTCTCTCCTCTCGCCTCTCTCCTCTCGCCTCTGGCCTCGGACCTCTCGCCTCTCGCCTCTCGCCTCTCGCCTCTGACCTCTCGCCTCTCGCCTCTCGCCTCTCGCCTCTCGCCTCTCGCCTCTGACCTCTCGCCTCTCGCCTCTGACCTCTCGCCTCTCGCCTCTGACCTCTCACCTCTCGCCTCTCGCCTCTCGCCTCTTGACATGGCGCGAATGGGCGCTATAATCGGCTCAGGCGTCTCCGTCAGGCGCGCACCCGCACAATCCGGCGTTTGCTGTCCCGGTTGCCAGCAGAGACTATCAGAAGGGGATCATGATGCGCCACGCCGCACGTCTGACCGTCATTGCACTGCTGATTGTCAGTTTGTTCGCTACACCTACGGCGGTTCCCCTCTCCGCACAGGCGGCGGCGCTCTATTTCCCGCGTACCGGGCATCATCTGACCGATGAGCATGGCTTCTTGAGTTTCTGGCGCAGCCATGATGGACCGCGCATGCTGGGGTTTCCTGTTACTGAAGCATTGATGATCGAGGGCGTCGGACCGGCGCAGTACTTCGAGAAGGGGCGTCTCGAGCGGGTCGCTGCTGCCGATGGCGCGCCAATTGTGCGCACCGGCGCGGTTGTCGCTGAATACGTCGCCATCCTCTACCGCACCTTCCCGCCGCGCCCGGATCGTCCGCCGGTCGAGGGGGAACTGTTCTTCAGTGAAACCGGATACAGTGTTCGTGAGCCGTTCATTGGCTTCTGGCAGGCGGCGGGCGGCGTCGATTTCTTCGGCATGCCGATCAGTGAACCGCTGTGGGAGCAGACTGCCGGAGGATACCGGCAGGTGCAGTATTTCGAACGCGCCCGGTTGGAGCGCGTTCCAGCGAGTGCAGGAACGGCCGACGACGTCCAGGTGGGCGATCTGGGGCGCGCACTGGCGGAACTGCGCGGATTGAACATCGCCCCCATCCCCAATCGCGGATTTGAGACGTTTGGACCACCTGCGCCCGCAGCGCCCGATGTTGCGCCGCTCAACGCGCCTGTCGCACCTGCGCTGCAACCCACTGCGCCGCCTGCCACCCGACCTGCGTCCCCGCCCCGTGCAACTGCCACGCCGCGTTCGCCAGCGCCATCTCCGGCAAACCGCGCCCCCGCCGCCACAACGCGCGCAGCAAAGCGGATCGTTGTCAATCTGTCGAAACAGTGGCTCTACGCTTATGAAGATGACCGCCTCGTCTTCGATGCGCCGGTTGCCACCGGGCGCGACGGCATGAACACGCCGACCGGAACATTCCAGATTTATGCGAAACTGCCCAAGCAAACGATGGATGGCGTCACCGATGGCACATACTGGGTCGTGCCGAATGTCCCGCACGTCATGTACTTCTCCGGTGGCGTCGCCCTGCACGGCACCTACTGGCACAACCTCTTCGGCACCGGCGCGCGCCCATCGCACGGCTGCGTCAACCTGCCGTTGAAATCGGCGGCATGGCTGTACGAATGGGCGCCAATCGGCACGCCAGTGCGCGTGACCTACTAACGTATGCCCCCTGAGCGACAACCCATCAAGCCGCTCATTGCACCGATGCGCGCCATGCTTATTGTGGCTGGAGCGCTGGTGTTCATCAGTGGCGTGCAACTCTTCGTGTTTACGGAGCAAACCGACCGATTTTTCGCCTGGACGATCAGGCCGTCGCTGACCGCTGCCTTCCTCGGCGGCGCCTACTGGTCGAGCGTGCTGCTCGAATGGCTGGCGGCGCGTGAAACGCAATGGGCGCACGCGCGCGTCGCTGTAACTGCAGTCCTGGCATTTACGTTGATCACGCTGATCGTCACGCTGACTCACCTGGATCGTTTTCATCTCGCCAGTGATGATCCGCTGACTCGTACAGCTGCCTGGGCATGGTTGATCGTCTACGCCATCGTACCGCCTGTTCTCGCCATTTTGCTGATCATGCAAATGAGGGCGCCTGGGGGCGATCCACCGGTTGTGGCGCCGCTGCCAGCCTGGCTCTGGCCCGTCATTGGGTTACAGGCGGCTGCGCTGCTGACTGTGGGAGCGATGCTGCTGGTTGCGCCTGGCTTCTCTGCCCCGCTCTGGCCCTGGCAGTTGACGCCGCTCACGGCGCGCGCCATCGGCGCGTGGCTGATCGGTCTGGGCATCGCGGCGGCTCAGGTATTGCGCGAGGGTGACATGATGCGGGCGCGCGGCGTACAGATCAGTTCGGCGGCATTCGTGGCGCTCCAGGCAATCGCCCTGGCACGGTACCCTGCCGTGGTTTCCTGGGGCGATCCGCGCCTGTGGGGATACATCCTGTTTCTCGCCAGCATCCTTGTCGTCAGCCTGTACGCCTGGCGTGCAACCAGGCGTTTCAGCGCCTATGATGAACCGCTGCGCGTTGCTCGATAGATCGTCACGCCCGCATCACGACCGGCGGCGGCGAGTTGAGCGCCATCAGGACTGAACGCCAGCGCCAGGACGCCAAACTGCTGCTGAACACGCGCCATCTCCGCGCCGCTTGCCGGGTTCCAGAACTGCACCACACCGGTAGGCGTACCGGTCGCAAGGAGAGCGCCATCAGGCGAGAACGCCAGGGCGGTAAACCAGCCATTTTCCGGTGCAGCCTGAAGACTGCGCTCAGGGACGCCCGTTCGGTAATTCCACATACGCAACATTCCATCAGTGCCTGTCGCAGCGAACAGCGCACCTCCGGGCTGAAACGCGATGCTGGTGATCGAGTTCCGCATGCCGCTCAAGGTCTGAACGCGCTGCCCATCAGCGACACGCCAGATTTCGATGCGCGGGTCGTTCGGTGTGCCGGCAGCAGCCACAAAGTTGCCATCATTGCTGACCGCTATCAGAAATATCGCCGGGAGATCGGTTTGGAGCGACTGGATGAACCTCCCATTCGCCCCATTCCAGAGCGCCACCGTACCATCGCTGGCGCCGGCTGCAATTACCGTGCCGCTCGGATCGGCTGCGATGCAGAGCGGCGTCCCGGTCAATCCGGTCAGATCGCTGGACGTTTCCTGAAGAAAGTCCAGGATGACAACCGTATCCTGCTCAGTGATGGTTGCCAGCCGACCATTCGGCAAAAACGCCAGTGATTGCACCGACGTCGCCGAACCGGCGAACTGACGGGTCTGATCATTCGCCAGCAGCCGCAACTGAATGATCCCGTTGTAGCCAACGGCGCCGAGCACCTCGCTATCGGGCGAAAACACGAGCGATGTCACCAGTCCCAGCCCGATGCGCAGATTCATATCAGGGCGCTGCTGTGTCAGGTCCCAGACGATCACACGCCCTTCCTGATCGCTTACCGACGCCAGCCGCTCACCATTTGGGCTAATAGCGATACCGAAAATGTCGAGACGATGGACATCGAGCACGTCGGTCTGAATGCCGCGTTCGACATCCCAGACGCGCACGGTCGCGTCCAACCCTGCCGAGTAGAGGGTCTTCCCGTCGGGAGAGAATGCCAGTCCACGAATCACGATCCAGTTCGTGTGACCGCGCAACTGATGGATCAGTTGACCGGTTGCAGCATCGATCAGATAGACGACCCCCTCGGTCGAACCGACCGCCAGCGTCTTGCCATCGGGCGAAAACGCAACGCCGGTCGCCCAGTAGCGCAGGTTCGTCGCCGGATCGATTGCCGTGCGAAAACTAAAGCCGCTGATCTCGCGCCCGGATGCCACATCCCATAGTCGCACGCTGCCATCACGCGATGCGGATGCTAACGTCGCACTGTCGGGCGAGAACGTCACACCGCCAATAAACCCGGTATGCCCGCTAAGGGTGGCCACGAGTTGACCGGTTGCAGCATCCCATATGCGCACTGTCTGATCGGTGCTTCCGGACGCGAGCAGCGTACCGCTCGGAGCGAAGGCGAGGCTGCGGATCCAGCCGGTATGACCGCTCAACCGCCGGAGCACTCTGCCGGTCGCTGCATCCCATATACGAATATCGTTATCATCGCTGGCGCCCGACGCCAGCAGGGTGCTGTCGGCAGACCAGGCGAGCGACGTGATTTTGCCGGTATGATCGAACCATGTTCCACGATCGTCGAGGGTTGTGGCATCGCGCAGGCTTACCGCTTCGCTAATCCCTACTGCGATCAAACGCCCATCGGGGGAGTAGGCGACGGGACCAAACACCGACATCGACAACTGGCGCGTCGCCGTGATTGCAGCGACATTCTGTGGCGAGATGGCGTCCGGGCTGAGTTCGGATGTTCCGTTGGCAGGTATCGGTGTGGGGGGTGGTACAGTTGGTTCGGCGCCTGCAGTGCTCGTTGCCGTTGGCGCAACTGTCGCCTCGGGCGACGCTGCTGCTGGCGCCGACGTTGGCGCACCGGCAGCGCCGCTCATACCGAGCATCTGGCGCAACGGACTTCCAGGAAGAAAGACCGCAATCGCCAGACAGACCCCAATTGCGGCGACGGTCAGCAGCACTGCAGAAGTAATGAGACACCCGGTACTCAACCCCTGTCGTTGCGGAGCGGGCGCATAGCCGGCGGGATACCCCTGCGTCGGGTAGGGCGCCGGAGCCGCAGGCGGCGGGTAGGGCGCCGGGGCCGCAGGAACCGGCGCAGGCTCTGCGGGTGCAGGCGCAGCCGCTACAACTGCTGGTGCAGCGGGCGTGACGCTCTCCGGCGGTTGTTGCGGCTGTTCTTCAGCAGAGGCTGATGGCGTCACCTGCGTCAGCACATCAGGACCGAGACCGAGCGAACGCCCGGCCATCATCTGCGCCGTCTCCAGCGCAATGCGCATCTCGCGCGCCTGCTGAAACCGGTTGACCGGACGCAGTTGCAGCGCGCGCAGCAATACCTGCTCGACCAGCGGGGAGATCTGCGGGTTGAGCGATCGGGGACCCGCCAGCGGCATCCCGGCTTCCTGCTGTGCTGGCGTCGGCGGCGCCCAGCCGGTCAGTGCGTGGTACATCAGCGCGCCGATGGTATACACATCGCTGACCGTTGTGGGTTCGGCGTCGGGACGCGAGAGTTCCGGCGCGCGGTATGGCGATGGCGTCTGCCCAATAGGGGTTGCCAGCGTGAAGGGGGTAACCAGAAATGAGCCTTTGTCATTGATCCAGACATCGACGATCGCCAGATCGCCCAGAAACAATGGCGGTCGTTGGCTATGCAGATACTCGAGCAGCAGAAGCAATCGCGTCGCCTGCATCAGCACGTCGGCTTCCGGCAGGGGTCCGCCGCGCGCGCGAATGGCGCGTTCCAGGTCCTGCCCGCTGGGATCGGCGCAGACCATGTAGTAGTGCGCACCCTCCGCAAAATGGTCGCGCAACGGCAGCAATGTCTCGTGCTTCACCGCAGCGATCTGTCTTGCCAGAGTCTCCAGATCGCCCAGCGCTCCTTCAGGCGCCGTGAACCCGGCAACCAGCATCAGTTCACCGCTCTGATCGTCGCGGCAGCGGTAGGTTTTCACGCCGGGGCGCTCATCGACGGTATAGATCACGCGGTAGCGATCACGGATGACTTGCTCGCCTGAACTCATGGAAGCCTCGTTGTGATGCAGATCCTTCACCCATGGCACGTTGCGCCTGTCCCACAGCGCTCACCTTCATACCATCTGAAGCGACTCCGGCGTGCGGTGGACGATCGAGTCAGGAATGCCGTAATCCTTCGCAATCACCCGCGCCGTCATTTTTGCCGACATCATGACTGATGGCGTGCCTCCGCCGGGTTGTACGCTCGCACCAACCAGATAGAGCCGTTCGATGTCCTCGCTCCGGTTATGCGGGCGGAAATATGCCGACTGGATCAACAATGGTTCGACGCCAAAACCATTTCCAAGCCAACTGTTGAGCGTTCCCTCGAAGTAATCGGGTGTGATGCAACTCTTGTGCACCAGGCGATTCATCAGCCCTGGCAGATACCCGCGCTCATCGAGGAAACGGAGCACTTTATCGACAAAGGGTTCCGCCAGGTGCGACCAGTTGAGCCCGGAACTGTTGTTCGGCACGGGCACGAGCGTATATGCTGCGTGGTGGCCGGGAGGCGCCAGGCTCGGGTCGGTGAGCGTCGGAATGTGCAGGTACTGCGAGAAATCGTCTGCCAGCGTCTTGTGATTGAAAATATCTTCCAGCAATCGCTCGTAGCGTGGTCCGAGAATGATGTTGTGGTGGCGCAACTGTGCATCACGTGGATCGGCGCGGAACCCGAAGTAGATGACGATCAGCGACATCGACTGCCGCGCCAGGCGCACCCGCAGATCATTGTTGATCCGCCGGTGTTTCCGGTCAATCAGGCGGAGATAGGTCATCGCATAGTCGCCGTTCGAGACGACCAGATCAACATCGAGGCGCGTGCCATCTGCCAGTTCGACGCCGCGGGCAATGCGGCGTGCGCGCAGACCACGCGGTTCGCGCCCGTGCTCATCGGTCACAATGATCCGGCGCACCTCGCTGTTGTAGCGCATGACCCCGCCCAGGTCCTCGAACTTCCGCACCAGCCCCTGCACCAGCGCGCCGGTGCCGCCGCGAGCGAAATGAATGCCCCATGTCTTTTCGACAAAATGAATCATGGCATAGATTGCCGGAACCTGCAACGGATTGCCGCCGATCAGCAACGGCTCGAAACTGAAGACCTGCTGCATCTTGGGGTTGCGGAAGTAGCGTTTCACGAACGAGAAGAGCGGGCGGACCGCATCGAGACGCACCAGATCAGGGACGACTCGCAACATCGTTCCGATGTCGCCGAAGTACGTGTACCCCAGTTCGAGGAACCCGCGTTTGAAGATCGCTTCGGCAGCAGCGTGGAACTGCTCGTATCCTTCGAGGTCTTCCGGCGCCAGGATGCGGATCTGCTCACGGGTATGTTCTGGATCGCCGTCATAGTCGAAGAAGGTTCCATCATCGAAATAAATGCGATAGAAGGGAAGGATTGGCGTGAGCGTCACATACTTCGATGTGGCAGGACCGCCGCTGATGCCGCTGGTGATGCGCGCACCAGGCGCCAGCACATCCGGCGGAAAGTCGGGCGCAGCCAGATTCGCCGCGTCGCGTTCCAGCGCAAACAATTCTTCGATAAAATGTGGTACGGTGATGACCGTCGGACCCATATCGAAGGTGAACCCATCAACTCGCCGCACATACGCGCGGCCTCCGGGTCCGTCCAGTTTTTCGACAATGGTCGTATCGAACCCCAGGCTTTGCAGGCGAATCCCCATCGCCAGACCGCCAAATCCGGCGCCGATGACAATTGCACGTTTGCGTTCCATAGGTGATATGTATGCTTTCAGTTATGCTATATAGCGTGATCGGGCACGTATCTGAACACCCTGTGCACGCCTTGTATCAGAAAGGAATACGGCATGGGAGCGTTCTATCCCAATTAACTACGCGCCCTGGAACATCACGGATGCGACAGGTGCATCATACCATGAAACGCATCCGGCGCGCTGCGGTGTCTGGTACAATACCAGCACAACCAGCATGCTGTAATAGTGCTGTCAAGGAGGAAGATCATGGCCGCAACATCGGAAACATCAACCACCCTGACGTTGGGCGCCCTGGCGCCCGATTTTACCCTGACCGATACGGTATCTGGCAGGCGGATGTCGCTGAATGATCTGAAATCGTCGAAGGCGACGGTGATCATGTTCATCTGCAATCACTGCCCGTATGTCAAGCATGTTGACCGGGCGCTTGTTCGCCTGGCGCAGGACTACACGCCGCAGGGGGTGGCGTTCATCGCTATCAGTTCCAATGATCCGGTTCAGTACCCGGAGGACGCGCCGGAGAAGATGCGCGAGGAAGCGTTGCGTATCGGGTATCCCTTCCCCTATCTGTTCGACGAAACCCAGGATGTTGCGCGCGCCTATGGCGCAGCCTGCACCCCCGACACCTTCATCTTCGACGGCAATCTGCGCCTGGTCTACCGCGGCCAACTCGACGACACCCGTCCGAGCAGCGGCAGAGAGGCGACCGCCGCCGATGTGCGCGCCGCGCTCGATGCCATTCTGTTGGGTCAACCGGTCAATGCCGTGCAGAAGCCGAGCGTTGGGTGCAGCATCAAGTGGAAAAAGTGACGGTCACCTGGGAGAAGTCCATGCGCTCATACCGCGAAGAACTCTGGTTCAACACCTCTACGCGAGTGGCGTTTGTGCGCATTACCGATCAGGTTGCGGCAGCCGTGCGCAAATCGGGGGTGCGCGAGGGATTGTGCCTGGTAAACGCCATGCACATCACCGCCAGCGTGTTTGTCAACGACAATGAATCCGGCCTATGGCACGACTTTGAACGCTGGCTGGAGAAGCTTGCGCCGCATGCGCCGATCTCGCAGTATCGCCATAACGACACGGGTGAAGACAACGCCGACGCGCACCTGAAGCGCACCATCATGGGGCGCGAGGTGGTGCTGGCGATCACCGACGGCAAACTCGACCTCGGTCCGTGGGAAGAGGTGTTCTACGGCGAGTTCGACGGTCAGCGGCGCAAGCGTGTGTTGATCAAAATCATCGGCGAGTAGCGACCATTACCGTGTCACCGTGTCACCAGCGGCAGGTTGACGCGGTTCGGTCGCTCAATCGTTTCACCGGGGGAATAGGCGAGACCCAGCGGCGACCCGCGGAAGCCAGGGAAGACCTGATCAATCGCCTGGTATCCGCCACGTTTGACGAGGATCTCTGCCAGCACCGCGCGATAGTCGGTGGTGATTGCCAGATCCACGCCGTTGTCGAGTTGCTCGGTCGCCAGTCCGGGCCAGACGCCGTACATCTTCCCGCCGCGAATCCCCTCGCCGAGCACGAGCATCACATTGCCGTGTCCGTGGTCGGTGCCGCCGCTCCGATTGGCTTTGAGCCGCCGTCCAAACTCGCTCATCACCACGACCGTCAGCCGGTCGTGGTAGCGCCAGAGATCGTTGTAGAAGGCGTAGAGCGCTTCGGAAAGCCCTGCGACCAGTTCGGGGAAGATCCAGCTCTGCCCCTCGTGCGTATCCCAGCCGCCGTAATCGACGGTTGCTGCGAGCAACCCGACATCCATTTTGATCAGGCTGGCGACTGTGCGCAGGGCATTCCCCAGGCTGGCGCCGCGTCCGCTTGGATAGGAGACGCCGTTCTCCGGCTTGTAGGGGATGACCCTTCCCTGCGCGTCTCGCGGCAGGCGCTCATTGATCCGGGCAATGGTTGTCAGTGTGGTGCGCCCTGCCTGCTGCACGGGTGAGTCACCGGTGTAGAACGAATCGAGCGCCTGGTTGAGTTGATCGCGGTAGCGCCACGAGTTCCAGCTCAGGTTGAAGGCACTCGGGTCGGTCAGCGCTGCGGCGCCGTTGAATCCAGTCATCGAGAATGGCACGCGCGTTCCGGCAGCGACTGCCGGAAGATACCCGCTTGCGTTGATACCGTTCAGGTAGCGAGCAAGCCAGCCATTCGCCGGTACGCCACTCTCTGGAATTCCGCCTTCCATGTAATCCATCGCTTCAAAGTGACTGCGTGTGCCATTCTTCAAGCCACATGCGTGGACAATTGCCAGTGAGCGGTTGATGTACAGCGAGAGCAGCAGCGTAGCGCGCGGGTGCAGGCGAAAATCGGCGCCCTGGATCTGATTGCCGAAGCTCAGTCCGGCGTTTTGCCCGCTTTCCTCCACCCGCAGTTCGCCACGTGCTCCACGGTAGAATGGGTCGTTCACCGGCGCGACTAGATTGAGGCCGTCGCAGCCGCCACGCAGGAAGACGACCACCAGAATATCGCGGCGAGTCGTATCGCCTGGCTGTGTGAACGCCAGACCGCGAACGGCGCCGCCGGTCATTGCAGCAATCGCTGCGCTGCATCCGACAATAAAGTTGCGTCGTGAGATTGTCATGTGCTCCTCTATCGCAGTTGAAACTCAGGCGTCATTGCAATCAGCGTCACCACGCTCTTGATGCGATCGGCAATCTCTTCGGCGCTGCCGGTCGGCGGCGCGCCCGCAGAGCCATTCTGGCGCATCAGATCAACCAGGCGGGTTGATCGTGGCCGGCGACGGAGAAACCGCCAGCAGGCGCGTAATCCAGAACTCTACAATCTGCCGCGAGGTCAGTCCGGTCGGCGTCTGACCTGGCAGATCGAACGTTGCAGCCTTGAGCCAGGCGCTCTGCAAGTAGTTGATGATATTCCAGCGCCGCAGCATGCCATTTGTACTCAGCCACGCTGCGCTCTCCTCCGGGTGACCGGTTGGCGGTCCCCAGTTGAACATCCGGTATCCCATCTCCTGCAACTGCCAGAACAGATCGGAGTTGGGCGTGACGTCGGCATTGGTGGCGCGCAGGAACGATACGACCACCTCGTATGGGCGCTTGACCTTTCTGCCGAAGGTGTTGGCGAATTCATCCGACAGCAGCAGAGCGCGCACGGTTCTGGCGATCTGATCAGGCGCGTCTTTGTTGGCGAGCCAGACACTTGCCAGATCATTCACCAGCGAGGCGGGCGGGTCATCGGCGAGCAGACGCCGGCAGAGTTTGCGACAGAGATGGCGCGCCGTGCCGGGATGTTCGCTCACTAAGCGAATGACCGTCTCTCCGTCCGATAAGTGTGGCTGGTTGGGATCGATCTCGAAGGCGAGCACTCGTTTCTGCGCGTTGTCGTGCCAGAAATCGACATACGTGAACTCGCCGGTATCCGGCAGGCGGTTACTGCCGCTCACCGTCTGTCCATGAGCAATCGTCCATCCGGTAAATGCGCGCGCCGCTTCATACACATCCTGGTCGATGTATCCGATGGGGTTGCCTGCGAGTGCGCCGGGAACGTCGCGCCAACGGTTGTACAGGTGATTGAGGTAGTTTTCCTGCCCTAGCGTATGCAGTTCGAATAGTTCACGGGCATAGTTCTCATTTGCGGGACCGTCGCGGCTGAAGGCATTGTCCAGGTAGAACGCCATTGCAATGCTCTTCGCCACATCTCGCAGCATATTGCGGAAATTGCCCAGGCAGTGTCGCCGGATCACGTCACGGTCGTAGAGGGGCCAGGTTGCGCTGATGCGCGACTCGGAATAGGCATCGACGTTGAAATGGTTGTGCCAGAACTCGACCAGCACTTCGCGCAACTGCCATTTGCTGTACACAGCGCGGAGCAGCGTCGCCATGCGGACTTCCTCGGCGGGACGGATCCGCTCCTGGTACGCTGGATGCTTCGAGAGGGTCCAGAGTTGCGCCAGGCCCCAGTTTTCGACGATGGTGCGCAACGGGCGCATTTCATCGACTGCGGGATACCCCATCCCGGCGCTGTACCGAATGCGCAGACGCGCTTCGGCAATCTTCTGATTGCACAGCGTATCATCGGCATCGTTCGGGTTCAATTGCTCATCGACGTAGGCAGTGAACCCTATCTGTTGGACCTGTGCCACATCGCCAGGACGCGGTCCATATGCCATCCGATTGAGCGCGATCAGTTCAATGGGAGGTAACGCGGAAGGCGAGATTTGCGTGTGCGTCTGGCGTGTGACGCTGCTGGCGCGCTGCGTGGCAGCGCCGGTCATCCCTGTGCTAGCGAGCGTCACGCCAGCGCCAGGGAAGCGACGCCGTGAAACCGTCATAGCGTGTCTTCTCCTTTTCGAAATCGATATCGCAGACGCTCCCGTTTCGGTGGCGTTGAAGATTACCGGAAACGGGCTGGAAGAACCGCTGTCGAAGTTGTGTCAGCGATGGTTTCAGTTTATATGGGAGTGCGGGTTCTGTGGATGACAGGTGTATCACAAGATCGCCTGGATGATGACCGTCACCACTGGTGCGCCCCACATTGGCCGGGCAAGCGGCGGCGCTGAGGGAGGAGCGCGGCAGGCGCGCAGGCATTGGCCGGGCAAGCGGCGGCGCTGAGGGAGGAGCGCGGCAGGCGCCCAGATGACAGTCATCTACTGATCGCGCAACACATCGATCCGCCTGTCGCCGACGGTGACGATCAGGCGATTGTAGCGCCATACGCCCTCGCGACGCACCGCTTGAACGAGCATTTCGCCCGATCCACGCGGACCTGAAACCGGCAGCGTGACATCTGCGCTGCCACTGCCGTTCGATGTATTGATCGAACCCACTGGCAGCCAGCCGACCTCGAGTGGCGTACCGAGCGCTGCCGTCACCTGGGGATCGCGTTCGGCGCGTGCCAGCGCTTCCTGCACCACATCCGAGTTGCGGATCAGCCCGGTTATGCCAAAGAAGACGCCGCCGAAACAGACCCCGATAAAAATGAAGAGCACGACGCCGATCAAGCAGGAAAGCGGCGTGCATCTCCGGCGGCGCACTGTCACTCTCACCATGGCATTCTCCTTCTGGTCAACGGTGAACCGAGTGCAATGGCAATGGCGATAGCCATGCCGTGGTCGTGAGAAAGGCTCAGGCTGATGTGGTCAATGCGCAACTCGTCGGCGCGCGCCTGGGCTGCGCCGCGAAGGATGACGGTCGGGCGTCCGTGGGCATCGGCTAACGTCTCGATGTCGTGGAACGCAACGCCGCCGGCGCCACCGATGCCGCGCAGACCGACGCCGAGGAGTTTGGCGACGGCTTCCTTGGCGGCCCAACGCGCCGCCAGCGATTCGGCGCGTCCATTGCACAGCGTCGCCTCAGCAGGCGAAAAGATGCGCTGAATGAAGCGATTGCCCCAACGTGCAGTCGCTCGCCGGATTCGTTCCACTGCAACAACGTCGACGCCGGAGTAGATCACGCCGTTACTGCCTGCCGATCAGCGAGATTGCTGTCACTTCCGAGAGATAATCGTGCCCGCGCGCTTCGATGCGAATACTCTGGATATAGCGCGCCTGACGCAGCAGCGAGTCGTCGCGCAACTCGACGTTCAGGCGATACCACTGAAACTGCGGCACCTGTCGGTAGCGGATTTCACCGGCGTCTTCACTGTTCGACACCTCGCCGCTGCCGGTGTAGATGCAGAAATAGCGGCTCAACTCCTGGTCGGTCGGACTGGTGGGCTTGTAGGTGATCCGCACCATGATCGGGCACTCGGAGCCGGCCACCCCGGCGAGTTGCACCGTCTGCGTCAGCACGCGCACCCACATCGTCAGGCGCAACGACGGAAACTCCGATACATCGGCGTCAATGGTCTGCTCGATGCCAACGGTGAATGGACGGGTTTGCAACCCATCACGGCGAAACTGCCCAATGGCGACCTGATCTTCCGGCGTGCAGAAATCGGGCGTTTCCGGGCGACAGGAGCGCACAACCGTGAACCGTCCGTTGTGTTCTTCGGGGGCCATGCCAGGAGCATTTGGAATAGCGTATTTGCGCCATGTGAGGGAGGTCTGATCATACTGGTTCTGCGCCCGGTACTGTTCGAAGCCGCCATCATGGATCAACTCCCAGCGCGCTTCACCAGGTCCAAAAAGCGCACCAGCGGTATCGATCTGCGCCAGTTGCCCCGGTTGCACGTCGAGCGTCTGTCCCTGATGATCGACCCTGGCGAGACCGGAGCGTACCGCGACTTCGATCCAGAGCGGCTCACCGGTTCCGGCCAGGGCAGGCAGCGAGTGCGCTGCTCCGGTCAGCACATTAATCGAATAACTGCCGCCAGGATCGAGATGCACGCGCGTCCCATCCCCAACCTCCACGATGTACGCGACCTGGTCATACGGCTGACCGGCGGCAATGTCGTAGCGGAGATACCCTGCGTTTTGCCGCAGCACGACTTCCAGACGCCCATTGTGCCAGGTCGTTGTGCGATAACTGGCGAGTGCCAGTTCGGCGCCATCGGGATGCGCCCAGAAATCGATCTGCGTCTGGTCGGCGAGGACCAGCGATGCAACCGGACCATACCCTGCCTCGGCTTTGGTGCGGATGACGCTTCCTTCGGCGACCGTTGCGCAGATATCGAGTTCACCGGGACAGGGATCACGCTCTAGCGGCAGACGTTCGATACTCTCGGCAACGAGGCGACCGCGCGGTTGAATCGAAACGCCGGCATTCACGTGACTGCGCAGAGTCGCCCCTTCCACCGGCGTCGTCGCCGTCGAATAGTAACGCCAGCCGCCATATCCGCCAACAGCCACGAGCATGCAGAACAGCCCGAAGAATGCCAGCATCCACGTCCACGCGACGCGCTGGTAGTAGGTCTGGTTTGGTGATGGCTTTGCGATGTGCGTCATACTGATTCGAGCAGGCTGAAGCGGCGGGTTCGCCGCTTTGGAGCGGGCTAATACGTCGGCAGATACCGGTCGAGTTCCCACTGACTGATCGAATGGCTGTACTCTTCCCATTCGCGCGCCCGCGCTTCGATAAAGCGCTCAAGAATATGCGGACCGAGCGCTTCGCCAATCACCTCATCGCGCTGCAACTCCTCAAGCGCCATACCGAGCGTTGACGGCAGGACCTCAAACTGGCGCGCGCGCAGATCGACCTCGAACAGGTCTTCCTCGACCGGCGGCGGCAACGGCAGTTCGCGCCGGATACCGTCGAGACCGGCAGCCAGAATGACTGCCAGCGCCAGATACGGGTTGCATGACGGATCGGCGCAGCGCAGCTCGACCCGCGCCGACTGGGGACGATTCGTGCTGATGCGCGGCACCCGCACCAATTGCGCGCGATTCGTGCGTCCCCAGATCAGGTACACCGGCGCCTCGAAACCGGGCACCAGGCGCTTGTACGAGTTCACCAGCGGCGCCAGCACCGCGATCATGCCGCGCGCGTGCGCCAGCAGACCGGCGACGAAATGGCGCGCCAGATGCGAGATGCAATAGGGATCGTGCGCATCGAAGAAGAGGTTCTTGCCACTCGCTCCATCTGCAAGGCTCAGGTGCATGTGCAGACCATTCCCGTTCAGATGGGCAATCGGCTTGGGCATGAATGTTGCATACAGGTTGTGTTGTTGCGCCACTGCCTTGAGTGTCGAGCGCATCGTCACCAGATGATCGGCGGCGCGCAGCCCTTCGGCATGCCGCAGGTCGATCTCGTGCTGACCGAGCGCGCCTTCGTGGTGTGTCGCCTCGACCTCGATGCCAAACGCGCTGAGGGCGCGCACCATACGACGGCGGATGTGCGTCGCTGCATCGGTGGTTGCATCGAAATACCCGGCGACATCGTGCGGGATCAGTGCCGGACGACCATCAGGACGGGAGCGGAACAGAAAGAACTCGACCTCTGGACCAACGTAGAAGGTCATGCCCATACGGTGCGCCGCATCGAGTGCACGTCGCAGCGCGTAGCGCGGATCGCCTGCAAATGGCTTACCCTCCGGCGTCTGCACGTCGCAGATCATGCGCGCCGTCACGAAACCTGCCGCTTCGTCCCATGGAATGATCGCAAAGGTTGCGAGATCGGGGACAAGGTACATATCGCTCTCAGCAACGCGGGCAAACCCTTCGAGCGATGAACCATCGAACCAGACGCCGTGATCGAGGCAGTCAGGCAGTTCTGACACCGGAATAGTGACATTCTTCACCATACCGACGATGTCGGTATACTGGAGGCTGATAAACTCGACATTTCGTTCAGCAGCGTGTTTGAGGATTGTCTCACGAGTGACCGTCATTGTTGCACCCGCTGATACAATATCTGATACCGTCCATCGCGCGCACCGCGGGTAACGATGCGATACCGCAGCGTGCCGGTCTCATCGAGTCGTACAGCGCCAGTTCGTGACACCTGGTCGCCAGGGCGACTCTGAACAGTAAAGGCGACGCTTCCGCCGGCGTTCAGCATGTCGAGGCGCATCTCTCCCTGTTGCAGTTCGAGGATGACGATCGTCCGCAGCATCGCCGCACCGTCGCCGACGGGGATAGCGTACTCTTCCGTCCCTTCCGCACCAAGAAAGGTGCGGGTCACATTTCCCGAATCGGGGCGCACATCAGCCGACAGGCGATCGCCAGAGACGAGCATGCACGCCGGCAGAAGCAGCATTGCCAGGAGACCGATCAGCGTCACACGGATTGTAGAGGAAAACCACGACAATCGCACGTCCTACCCATACGACTCAGGGCGATCATTGGCATTGTAGGTCGCCTCTTCCGGTACCAGCTTCAGGCGTAGCGGACGGCGCGCTTCGACATACAGATTACTTTCACAGTCGGTGCATACCAGGCGCGTCCCAGGCGTGACATACTCTTGCAGCGCCAGTGTTCGCCCGCACACCGGGCATTTTGTCGTTTCGAGCGGCATAGTCAGCATCGCAATGCAGCGACAGGTCAATCCTGCATAAACAACGACTCAACGAACGTTTCCGCATCGAACAGCGCCAGATCGGTCATTTTTTCGCCCGTGCCGATGTACCGGATTGGGCGCTCGATATCCTGCGCAATGGCGAAGGCGATCCCGCCTTTAGCGGTGCCGTCGAGTTTGGTGACTGCCACATCAGTCACATCGACCGCTTTCAGGAACGATTTCGCCTGAAGCACGCCATTCTGGCCCGTTGTTGCATCGATGACCAGCAGCACTTCGTGTGGCGCATCGGGAAACGTGCGCCGGATGATGTTGCGCAACTTTTGCAGTTCCAGCATCAGGTTGGTTTTGGCGTGCAGGCGCCCGGCGGTGTCGATGATCAGCACATCGACATCTCCCCCGGCGACGGCTTCGATGGCGTCATACACGACCGCACCAGGGTCGGCGCCTTGACCACGCGAGATGACCGGCACACCGACGCGCTCTGCCCATGTTTCGAGTTGCTCGGTTGCGGCGGCGCGGAAGGTATCGCCAGCCGCAAGCAGAACGCGCTTGCCGAACTGATTCTTCAGGCGATACGCCAGTTTGGCGATCAGGGTCGTTTTACCCGCGCCATTGACGCCGACGACCAGCATAATGTAGGGATTCGCGTTGATCGGCTGGCGCCGCTCCTGTTCCTGCAACACACGCACCATTTCCGCTTTCAGCATATCGCGCGCCTCACGCGCCCGTTTGACGCCGTAGCGATTGCAGCGGTCCTTGGTGCGGTTGACCAGGTACATCGTCGTTTCGACGCCGACGTCCGCCTGGATCAGCAACGCCTCAAGGTCGTCCCATAGTTCATCGGTGATCGGTTCGTCGGTGGCGAACAGACTGGCGATTTGACCGAAGAGGCCACGGCGCGCTTTCGCAGTCGCCTGGTCGATCTTCTGCTCTTCCTGTCTGGCTTCTTCCTCGGTACGCGGCGCATCCTGACCACGCCCGAACATGCGCTTGAAAAATCCCATGCCTTCCTCTCGTTCCGCACTTCGCCAGCGCAACTCTCTGCGCGGTATTGTACCACGCTGCGGGACTTAAGGTGACTGTTCCCACATGCGGGTGCGAGTGGAACAATTGCTCACCGCCGAGGTCATCGACAGGCGCCGATGGAGAGGGTCCGGTCTTAGAGATCGATCACCCAAAACCTGGACAATCAAGGACGTGGAGCAGCGGACGTTGGCTGAGCC
>NZ_JBYNRX010000077.1:0-6820 GCF_057785375.1 Roseiflexus sp. | reverse complement strand
ATGACACGTAAACCCTATCCAAGCGATGTGAGCGACGAGGAGCGGGCCTTCGTCGCTCCCTCCCTGACCTTCATGACCGAAGACGCCCCGCAGCGCGACCACTCGCTGCGCGAGGTCTTTAACGGATTGCGCTGGATCGTCTGCACGGGAGCGCCCTGGCGCATGATGCCCAACGCTCCGCCGCCGTGCGCCGTGGGGCGCCGTCTATCAGCAAACCCAGCGCTGGCTGAAGGCCGGGGTCGGTGCGACGCTCGTCCACGATCTGCGCGCGCTGGTGCGCGAAATCGAGGGGCGGGCGCCTGCGCCGCGCGCGGCGATCGTTGACGCGCGCACCATGCAATCGCCCCCTCCTGCCAGCCCCCCCTTTCCCCCCCGCATGCGGGGCATGCGGGGGGGAAAGGGGGGGCGCGGCGCGCGCGCTGGCGATGACGGGCATAAGCGCCGCAAGGGCGGCAAGGTCCACGTGGCGGTTGATCCGCTGGGCCAGTTGCTGGCCGTGGTCGTCACGCCCGCCAACAAACAGGAACGCGCGCAGGTCGCCGCGTTGGCGGAACAGGTCCAAGCCGTCACCGGCGAGTTGGTCGAAGCGGCGCGCTGAGCCTGCTTGCGCTGAGCCAGCCGAAGCGTCGAAGCGTGGCGTTCGTCGACCAGGGCGATACGGGGGAACCACCGGCGGCCGACGCCCACGCCCACGGCATCCGGCTGGAGGTCGTCAAACGGTCGGAAGCCAAACGCGGCTTCGTACTGCTGCCGCGCCGCTGGGTCGTTGAGCGAGGCTTCGCCTGGATGGCGCGCTTTCGCCGGCTGACGCGCGATGATGAGCGGTTGCCGGAGACTTTGGCGGGATTGCATGTTCTGGCCTTTGCGATGCTCATGCTGAAGCGATTCATTACCTTTATGGTCGAAAGTACATAACAGGATCTAGTAAGGAGCACGTGGCGGTATGGCAACTCTGTTATGGTTCCAGGGCGGCGCATGCAGCGGGAATACCATGTCGTTTCTCAAACGCCGAGGAACCAACGGTCTGCGACCTGCTGACCGACTTCGGCATCGAGTTTCTCTGGCATCCCTCGCTTGGCATGGAACTGGGCGAGCAGGCGCAGGCGCTGTTCCACGCGCTGGCGCGCGGCGAGAAACCACTGGACATTTTCGTCTTCGAGGGAACGGTCATTCGGGCGCCGCACGGCACCGGGCGCTACAACATGTTCGCCGAGCGCCCGATGCTGGAGTGGGTGCAGATGCTCGCGCCACAGGCGGGCATCGTGGTCGCCATCGGTGATTGCGCCTGTTGGGGCGGCATTCCGGCCGTCGCCCCCAACCCCTCGGACTCGGTCGGGCTGCAGTTCATGCGGCGTGAGTCGGGCGGTTTTCTGGGCGCAGATTTCCGCTCGAAACTGGGGTTGCCGGTGATCAACATTCCTGGATGTCCGGCGCATCCCGACTGGATCACGCAGATCGTCGTGGCGCTGGCGACCGGGCGTGCGCACGATATTGCGCTCGATGAACTCAACCGCCCGACGACGTTCTTCACCAGTTTCACGCAAACCGGCTGCACCCGGAACCAGTACTTCGAGTACAAGCAATCGACGATGGAGTTTGGTCAGGGCACCCGCAAAGGGTGTCTGTTCTACGAGTTCGGTTGCCGCGGACCGATGACGCGCTCGCCGTGCAACCGCATCCTCTGGAACCGCCAGTCGAGCAAAACGCGCGCTGGCATGCCCTGCACCGGATGCACCGAGCCGGAGTTCCCCTTCTTCGACCTCGCCCCCGGCACGGTGTTCAAGACGCAGAAGATCAGCGGCACGATCCCGAAGGACATGCCCGCCGGTCTCGATCCGATCAGTTACATGGGGCTTGCCGCCGCTGCGCGCGTCGCTGCGCCTCAGTGGGCGAAAGAAGATATGTTCGTCGTCTAACTGAAACGTTCCAGAGGAGAGAGCGCAATGACCGCGACTGTGAATACGAAACGTATGGACCTCCACGTAAGCCCGCTGGGGCGCGTGGAAGGCGACCTCGACCTGCGCGTGATCGTCGAGGATGGGACGGTGACGCAGGCGTGGACGGAAGCCGGCATGTTTCGCGGCTTCGAGATGATTTTGAAAGGGAAGGACCCGCAGGCCGGCCTGATCGTAACGCCGCGCATCTGCGGCATCTGCGGCGGCAGTCATCTGTACAAATCCGCCTTTGCGCTGGATGTCGCCTGGCGCACGGAACTGCCGCCAAACGCGCTGCTGGTGCGCAACATTGCGCAGGCGTGCGAAACGTTGCAGAGTGTGCCGCGCTGGTTCTACGCGCTGTTTGCCATCGACTTGACGAACCGGCGCTACGCGAAGGCGAAGGGGTACGACGAAGCCGTGCGCCGCTTCGCGCCACTGGTGGGCGAGTCGTATGAGCGCGGCGTCACCCTCTCGGCAAAACCGGTTGAGATCTACGCGATCTTCGGCGGGCAGTGGCCCCACTCCAGTTTCATGATCCCCGGCGGGGTGATGTGCGGTCCAACCCTGTCCGATGTAACTCGCTCGATCGCTATCCTGGAAGAGTTCCGCCACAACTGGCTCGAATCACGCTTCCTGGGATGCTCCGTCGATCGCTGGCTGGAGATCAAAACATGGGAAGATATGCTCGCGTGGGTCGATGAGAACGAGGCGCAGCACAATTCCGACCTGGGTTTCTTCCTGCGGTTTGGGCTGGAGATCGGGCTGGACACGTTTGGCGCAGGGTGCGGCAACTACCTGGCGATGGGCACCTACCTGCACCACGAGAAGTACAACCGGCCCACGATTGAAGGGCGCAACGCGACGCTCATCCAGCGTTCCGGCATCTACGCCAACGGTAAGCATTACGAGTTCGACCAGGCGCGGGTGCGCGAGGATCACACCCACTCGTTCTACCAGGGCAGCGGGCTGCTCCACCCCTTCGAGGGGCGTACCGAGCCGATGGATCCGGCAGAAGCCAAGCGCCAGGGCAAGTACACCTGGGCGAAAGCGCCGCGGTACGAGGTCGATGGTCTTGGCTACGTGCCGCTTGAAGTCGGTCCGCTGGCGCGTCAGGTCGTTGCCGGGAAGCCGGGCGAAGCGTGGCAGGACGTCGATCCGCTCTTCTCCGACATCATCGCCAAGAAGGGACCGAGCGTGCTGGTGCGCGTGCTGGCGCGGCTTCATGAGGAAGCCAAACTGTACAAAAAAGTCCGTGAGTGGCTCGGCGAACTCGATTTGCACGACCGCTTCTACATCAAGCCGGTCGAACACGAATTCGGCAGAGGCTTCGGCGCCACCGAGGCGGCGCGCGGCGCCCTTGCCGACTGGATTGTGCTGGAAAATGGCAAAATCGCCAATTATCAGGTCGTAACGCCAACCGCCTGGAATATTGGTCCGCGCGACAGCCAGGAAGTCAATGGACCAATGGAACAGGCGTATGTCGGAACGACCATCCAGGACCCTGGCGATCCGGTCGAATTGGGACATGTGGCGCGTAGTTTCGACTCCTGCCTGGTCTGTACCGTCCACGCCTACGACTCGAAGACCGGCAAGGAGATTGGCGTCTACCGGATCGGCGAGACGGGATAGATGAAGACGCTGATCATCGGATGCGGCAATCTGCTGCGCGGCGACGATGGCGTCGGTCCGATCCTCATTCGCCGGTTGTGGGAGATCGGGTTGCCAGAGGGCGTCCGTGTGGCGGATGGCGGCACGGCGGGCATGGATGTGGCATTCCAGATGCGCGGCGCGGACCACGTGATCATTGTGGACGCCTGCCGCACCGGCGCGACCCCCGGCACGCTCTACCGCGTGCCGGGGGAGCAACTCGAGCAACTGCCGCCGCCAGAGGGGATCAATCTCCACGCCTTCCGTTGGGATCACGCGCTGGCATTTGGGCGCTGGTTGCTAAAAGACGCCTACCCGCGCGACATTACTGTGTTTCTGATCGAAGGCGAATGCTTCGATCACGGTGCGCCACTGAGCCCTGCGGTGCATGCGCGGATGGAGGAACTAGCGCAGTCGCTTGCCACAACCCTCGATACAACCGATGCTGTCTGTTGAACTGACTGAGAAGGGATATCTTCATCTTCCCGCCGATCTGGCGCAACGCTACTTTCCAAACGATGCACTGGTCGCAATGGTGCGTGATGGCGAGTTGTGGCTGCTGCCGACACGCGGACCGGCGGCGGGAGGATTGATACTCAAACAGCGCAACCGGCAGGGAGACCGCAGCGTCCTGATCTGGGACGTGCTGCCAACCGGTACGCCTGCCGGGTGGCGGATGGCGCGCTGGGACGATGAACGCGGCGCGTTGCGGGTTATGCTCGAGGGCGGGGGAGCAGGGTCATCCTGATCGGCGGGAAAGGGAAACGTTGAATGTTGAACGGCGCACGTTGAACGTGAGAATCGGCATGCAGGCGTGCTGTCCGCGCCTCCGGGCGAAGCAGGATGAGCGCCGGGCAGGCGACTCGTCACTCATCACTCGGCACTGACCGGCGCGCCGCCCGCGCACCCGGGACAGTGAGAAAAGGTAAGTGTTCACGGTTGGGGGAAACGATGCCGCCGGTCGCTCAAAATGGAGGTTCGGGGGCAGTCCCCGAAAAGGAGAAGCGGCGGCGGAATGGTCTCAGCAAGCGCCAACGCACGGCGCCCCGCCGACCCACGGCGCCGTGCATAACGCCAGCGCTCCCAGGACGAGCGTAAACAGGTATGGGCAAAGGTACAGGAACGGTGCACGATCGTGAGACCTGAAGACTCATCCGACCATCCAGACACGCCGCAGGGGGTTGCCACGCTCATCGGCTATGAGCAGGGGCAGTGGGTCGTATACCTGGAGGTCGCCTTTCCCGACGGTGTGCGCCGTCACCGGATCAGCGCCCATCGCACCAGGCGATTGGCAGAGATTGCGGCCGATATGTATCGCCGCAGCGCCATGCGTGATGTTCCATTTCGAGACGAAGGATTATAACTTGAGCATGAGTATGACGCACCGACTGCTCCACCCGCAACCGCTTGGCGTCTTTCCGCTTCCCGCCGGGTATCTGGTCATACCGGCAGCGGACGGCGGCGCTGACCTGTGCGCGGCGCTGCTGACCGGTCGCGTGCCTGATATCGTGCCAGACCATCTACGCTTTTATACGCAGGCGCTTGCCGGTGATGCAGATGGAGCGTGGCAGGCGCTGAAGGACGACTCATCTCCCGAAGCGCGCTACAACCGCTTTGTGCTGCACAGCGAACCGGCGGATTATGCGCGTTTGCGCAATGAACTCGATGGCGAACTCGGTGCGCTGCTCGATCTCGTGGCATACACGACCGGCATCATCGACCGGCCGCCGGACCCGGCGGAATACCACGGCGAAGTGGCAGCCTGCCTCCTCGCTGCACACGCTGCACACGCACTGGAAATCGACCGGCGCGACGTCGCCTGCGCGATGCTCCAGCAGGCGGTTGCCGAAGTACGCGACATCTCACCCCTGTTTGCTGCGCAGTTGCTTGGCGACCTGGCGGAAATGCAGACGCTCAGCGATGATCCCGATGCTGCGATCCAGTCGTTGCGCGACGCGCTGGCGCTGATTGGGGGGCAGCGCCTGCCCGACGTGCGCGCGCACCTGGCGTTGCGGTTGGGCATGCTCTACCAGGAATGCGCCGAAGGACGGCGCTCGATGCTGCTCGAAGCCAGCAAATGCTACCAGGATGCGTTGCGCTTCTACACCCGCGAGACAACGCCCGAACTCTACGCGCTGGCGCAGAACAATCTGGCGCTCGTCTACCTGGCGATGCCGTTGACTGAAGCCAGCGACCAGTTACGCAAAGGGATCGCGGTGCAGGCGTTGCGCGAGGCGCTGACGATCTACACGCGCGAGACGCACCCTGATCTCTGGCGCCGCACGCAACTCAACCTGGCGAATGCGCTCCAATACCTGCCATCGGCGAACCTGCACGACCATCTGCTCGAAGCGGTCGGGCTGTACGATGAGTTGCTGGCGACCGGTGATCCGCGCCGTGATCCGGCAGGATATGCGCGAATCCTCGCCAACCAGGGCAATGCGCTGGCGCACCTGGGGAATTTTGCGCGCGCTCGCTGGCAGTTGAGCGAGGCGCGCCGTCTGTTTGCCGCATGCAGCGACCTCGATGCCGTGAGCGGCGTCGATGAGGTTCTGGAAGAGATTGCTCAGCAGGAAGCCGCCATCGGTGCAGAGGACGATCGTGGAAGCGTATCAGCGCCTGCAGTTTGATCTACTGCTCGGCATTGCCATCGAACGCTTTGTCGAGCGGATCACGCACCGCTGCGGCGGGTATGAGGCGGCGCTTGCTCAGTTGCGCGCCGATCCGCAGGGCGAAGGGGTCTGGCTCAATGCTTTTGTGCAGGCGTTTCTGCGTGATTTCCTGCTCGACAATCCGGCTGGTGCGTGCTTTATCCTTCAGGCGCTCGAACGGCGCCGGATCGCGGCGCCGCAGGCGGGCGCAATCGGCGCGATGCTGGAACAGATGGCGCTGCGTGCGTTCGCCGAACTGCTCGCCGCCAAAGCCCAGGAGGCGCTAGAAATGTCTGGCGCAACCGGGGAAGGATCTTGAAAGGAGGCTGCGGTGAAGCCCTGGCTGAGATCATGCAAGCCCCTGCAGGGCTTCCACGTCCTGAGCGAGGGCTTATTAGTCAGTAAACGAAGTTTTCCTACTTTTTTGGCTCTGAGCGCAACGAAGGTTATCATGCATCAGGACACGGCGGATTCTTCGCCGCACGCAACCGATGAATCACCGGAAGGGTGCAGGCGCGATGGGTCAGGAAACGACGCTCCGGCTGCCAGCGATTGACATCGCCCCTGACGGGCCTGCGGCCGCCC
>NZ_JBYNRX010000076.1:0-45772 GCF_057785375.1 Roseiflexus sp. | reverse complement strand
GCAAGGTTGAGTTACAATTTCCGCGGGCATGGTGTTCTTCGTCTCCTTCCTAATTGATCGTGGTGGGAGAAAGATACCATGCCTTCTTGGTTCCAGACTACTCAACCTGCCCGCTTGCAACTTTGCGCTGTAATACTAATCCCTAACCCCTAATCCCTAACCCCTAACCCCTAACCCCTAACCCCTAACCCCTAACCCCTAACCCCTAATCCCTAATCCCTAACCCCTAACCCCTAACCCCTAACCCCTAACCCCTAACCCCTAACCCCTAACCCCTAACCCCTAACCCCTAACCCCTAACCCCTGCCACTCACAGCGTGCTATAATACCCATCAGCGATTTCGACACGAAAGGTTCTTCCATGGCATCACAATCACGCTCACAACGTCGTCGCCAGCAGCAGCGCGCCCAGGGGCGGCAGCGCCCCGCAGCCCCTGCGTCGGGACGACCGGTTGATAAACGTCCGCTGCCGCCAAAGGCGAATCTTGCCGCTCCCGCCGATGCCACGGCGCCAGCGGAGGATGCAGCGGCGGGTCTCGCAACGTCAGTGACACCGGAAGAGGTGGAGTTGCCCGCATCTCCGGCGATTGGCCCGCATTCCCACAGCGCCGGTCGCGTTCTACCGGAGCGTGAGGCGCCCGGTGTCTCGTCGCGCCGACAGCGGCGGCAGGTGCGTCCCGTCGCCGAGCCGGTCGATTACACGCTCGATTATGACGTTGCGCGTCACGATCTGCGCCGAATTGCCATCCTTGCCACGCTTTTGATCGCCGCGATGGTTGCATTGCGCGTCTCCGGCGTACTGTAATTGAGACGAGGCGCTGTGACGTCTGAGCGGGTTCAGAGTAAGGCGGCGCGGTTACGCCGGATCGAACATCTGCTCTACAACGCCCCCGGCGGTCTGCGCGTTGTCGATCTTGCCGAGCGCTGCGGCGTTGATCGCCGCACGATCTACCGCGACCTCGCGGCGCTCGAAGAGATGGGCGCACCGGTCTGGCAGCGCAACGGGCGCTACGGCATCGAGCGCGACTCGTACCTTTCGACGGTGCGCCTGAACCTCAACGAGGCAGTGGCGCTCTTCTTCGCAGCGCGGCTGCTTGCGCACCATAGCGATGAAAACAACCCGCACGTCGTTTCAGCGCTGCAAAAACTGGCTGCAAGCCTTCCCGACGCCACGGTATCCTCACATATCGCCCGCGTCGCCGATCTCATTCGCAAACGGTCGCGCCGAACGGACTATATCCGGGTGCTCGAAACGATCACCCGCGCCTGGGCGGACCGGCAGTGTGTTGCGATTGACTATCGCGCCGCGAGCGGCGATGTGACGCAACGGGTTATCGAACCATACGTGCTGGAAGTGGCGCGGAGCGAGCCGGCATCCTACGTGGTCGCGCACGACCGGCTGCGCGGTGCGTTACGCACTTTCAAACTCGAACGCATTGCGCAGGCGACGATGCTCGACGAGACCTATGCCATTCCCGCCGATTTCGACCCCTATATGCATTTTGGCGCTGCCTGGGGCGTGATGAACGAGACCGAGGTGGAAGTGCGACTGCGTTTCACCGGCGATGCTGCGCGACGGGTGCGAGAAAGCGTCTGGCATCATAGCCAACAAATAATCGAGCGCGCCGACGGTGGATGCGACGTTATCCTGCGGGTTGGCGGGGTGCGCGAGATCCGTTCGTGGGTGTTGAGTTGGGGGGCGGATGTCGAAGTACTGGCGCCTGACGCGCTGCGCGACGATGTTCGAGAACATGCGCGGCGCATGGCAGCAATGTACGAAGAACCAGGAACCGAGAACTAATAGGAAGATCAATCTCCATCGGGATAAACACGCTTGCACCTGTGAAGCGGTCGGCGTTGGCGGAGCCTGTGCACCGCGCCTGCGGCGGGGAGACCGAGGGGGAGCGGCATCCCTGTGAGCGGTCGGCGTGGGCAGAGCCTATGCACCGCGCCTTCGACGGGGAGACCGGGGAGGCGCGTCATCCTTGTGAAGCGGTCGGCGTTGGCTGAGCCTGTCGAAGCCAACGCCGACCACGAGATTGTCTCATGTTCGGTTGATCTTCCTGTAAGAACCGGGCTAAATCTCGGTCAATCAGGCAAGATGTTCAGGCGCCCGGTTCGTGTGGATCAACAAACAGCCTGCATCGGCGATATTGCACAAACAACCGCTTATTGGAATTAGTTCTCAGTTCCCTCAAGCGTCCTCGCCGTAGATTTCCTTCAGCAGGCTGCGCTTCTTTGGCTCCGGCTTGTCACGCTCGGCGCGGCGGCGCGCAATTTCTGCTTGCTGGTCCTGGCTGGTGCGCAGGCGGCGCATAAAGCGATCCACCTGCCCGGCGGTGTCGACGATGCGCTGCTCGCCGGTGTAGAACGGATGGCAGTGGGAGCAGACGTCGACGCGCAGGTTTTCGCGCGTGCTGATCACAGGCCAGATTGATCCGCACGTTGAACAGACCACCTGCGTATTGTAATTTTTTGGATGAATGCCCTTCTTCACGGAAACGCTCCTACTCTGCCGCGTAGACGCTGACGCGCTTCTGGTTGCGCGAATGCTGCTCGAAGGTGACAACGCCTTCAATCAACGAATAAATGGTATAATCGCGTCCCAGCCCCACATTAGCGCCGGGCTTGAACTTCGTACCACGCTGGCGCACGATGATCATCCCTGGCTTGACGCGCTCGCCACCAAAGCGCTTGACCCCCAACATCTTCGGGTTGCTGTCGCGACCGTTGCGCGAACTTCCAACACCTTTTTTATGCGCCATCGGTTTCTCCTTCCGGTGTACTCGTCACATTCTGCTCATCGGCGCCGACAACGATTTTGTTGATCGACACGCGGGTATATTCCTGCCGATGACCGGTGCGGCGGCGATAGCGTTTCTTGTTTTTGTACCGAAACACAACGATCTTGTCGCCTTTTTCCTCGCCCAGGATCGTCGCCAGCACTTTTGCGCCATCTACCGTCGGTGTGCCGACGAGCGGCGTCTCACCGCCGATCAACAACACTTCGCCGAGTTCGATTTCGCTCCCTGGTTCGGCATCGAGCAGCGCAATATTCAGCGTCTGCCCTTCCTCAACGCGGTACTGCATCCCGCGGTCGCGCACAATAGCGTACACTGCTCTGCTCCTCAACCCTGCGGGCGCGAGCGTGTGCGCCCGATGTCACAGACAAGAAGAAGAGAGTGGTGAATCCACTCTCTCGCTCTCACTCGCAGCATTATACCAGACCGGAAGAGCGGCGTCAAACGTTGAAACGCGCCTGACACTTGCCTCAGCGAGGGCTTCAGCCCGCAGCGCCCCGGCAGTATGGTACGAATGACCGCTCCTGAGTATTACTCAGGAGCGCCAATCAGATCCTGATAGAGCGCAATCGCCTCGCGCGGGGTGCGCACGGTGGGCACGTCATCGAATGAGACGCCGGAAGTCACCAGTGTGTGCGCCAGTTCCGCCGAGATGCCGCTGATCGCCACCTGACACCCGATCAGGCGCAGCGCCTGGACAGCGCGACCCAACAGCGCAGCGGCGCGTTCATCAACGTTCGATGCGCCGGCGATGTCGATGACCACCAGGCGCGCGCGTTGCGCGCTGGCGACCTCTAATAGACGCCCCACAAACGACTCGGCCCGCCGGTCATCGATGGGTCCGACAATCGGCGCCAGCAACACCCCCTCCGCCAGCATAATTGCCGGCGTCTCCAGTTGTGCCACCAGGTCGAGCAGCTGTTGTTGACGGCGATTCTGCTCCTGCAACGTCCGTGTCTGCTCCTCCAGGGTTTTTGCCTGCGCGTCGGCGCGGGCGCGCGCCTCCTCGGCGCGCCGCGCATTCGTGGTAGCATTGCGGACCGCCGTGTCGGCGATGATCCGGCTGAGCGCCATGCTCAGCACGATGAACACCAGAATCGTGATGGTGCGCAAGTCGCCGGTGTATGCGGTGATGTACCCCGCTTCCGGTCCGGCGCGCACGGTCAGGATGGCGAGCAAGCCGAACATGCTGATTAGAATCCAGCGCGGTCCGCCGAGGATCTGCGCCAGCGCCATTGGCGTCAGGACGATCAGACCCTGGTATGGGCGCATCAGCGAGTCGGGCGTGCCGATGCCGACGGCAATGGTCACAATAATGACGTCAACAATGCCTGCCTGCTCCCAGCCGCGCAGGTATGCCCACAACAGACCGGCGATGATAAACGTTGTGACGATGCCAAGCGGAACGATAATATCATTGATGTCCTGGATCGCCTGCCCGATCACCAGCAGAATGGTGCCAATCAGTTGCAACGCCAGCAGTGCGATGACAACCTGTCGCTGTGTCATGAGATTTCTCGCAGGAATAAGGTATATCGTTAGGAGCATTGGGTGGGCGAAGGCATTGCCTTCGTCCGCTTCACGTTCCACCTTCGATCAAGCCTGCACGACCGGCAATCGCATCAGGTCATACGCATCGTAGATCTGCGAATGACGCTCTTGCAGGCGTTCCTCAAATGCATCCATACCGGCGGTACGGATGAAGCGCGCTTCCGAGCGGTAGATCGGCAGCACCCACAAGACCTGGATCAACAACTCTGGACGATCGATCTCGCCCCATGGATTGCTCTCGTACAATCGACCATCGTCCAGGTAGGGGTAGGTGAAATAGAGATATTCCATTGGAGAGCCAGGAGCGACCGGTTCACCAACCGGCATGACATACCCTGGTCCGATTTCGATATTGTGCACAAAGGGATACTCGGCGACGAGCGCCAGCAGTTCAGCCGTCTGTTGTTCATTCGCCCGCGCCGCATGCATGACGTACTCGTAACGCACGCCGCGTTCATCGCCAAAACTGGCGCTGCTGAAGGGGATGATGCGATAACTGGCGCCAAGGGTGCAGAGGGTGGTATAGAGCGGGTTGGTCTGGTACGCCAGCACGGCGAAATGCGGTGAGACGAACGTTTCCACCGGCGCTGTGCCTTCTTTGAAGACCGGACGCGCAATGAAGGACGGCAGACCTTTCCAGTGCAGGTAGCGGTCGAAGACCAGCGCTGTCGGATCGCCATCACGGACGTAGGCGGCATCGAGCGCCGTGCGGAACTGAGCGGGATCGAACGTCATGTCAGGATCAGTCCATCGCGAGCTGGCACATACGCATGAATTGTACCATGAACAATAACAATGGAATCGCGGTAGTTCCCGTATCGGGCGATCATCTCACGACCGTCGGGCATGAGATTTGCAACCGGAATGGCGACCTGTCGCGCTTGCTCGTCGTTGTTGACCGCCACAATGACGATCTGGTCGTTCAGGATGCGCGCAAAGGCGAATACCGCGTCGTCGGCGTAGAGCGGGTGGAATGCGCCGGTGCGCAGCGCCGGGAGCGACCGGCGCAGAGCGATCAACTGCTTGTGGTATGCCAGCGCCTCCGTGTCCCATGTTTCCGGTCGATCCCACGGCATGGTGCGGCGCGCGTCGGGATCGACGCCGCCGGGCAGCCCGATTTCATCGCCGTAGAACACCGATGGCGCGCCGGGGAATGTCATGAGCAGGATCGTGGCCAGGCGCACACTGCTGCGGTCACCGCGCGCAATCGTCAGCAGGCGCGCCGTGTCGTGGCTGTCGAACAGGTTCAACTGGGTCAACTGAATCTCCCAGTCGTGCAGGGTGAGCACATTGTCGATCAGCCGCGCGTACTCGGCAGCCGTGAGCGGCGGCGAGGTGACATAATCTCTGCCCGCGACCTGTGCCGGATCAACCCGTGGACCGGCGACGTAGGCAATCGTTGGTCCGGCGAACAGATAGTTCATGACGCCGTCGAACTGATCGCCCTGGAGCCACTGACGCGCATCGCGCCACACTTCGCCGACGATGTAGGCGTCGGGGTTGATCGCCTTCACGCGCTGGCGAAACTCCTGCCAGAACCCTTCGGTGCTGATCTCGAACGGCACGTCGAGGCGCCATCCGTCGATACCCTGGCGGATCCAGTGTTCGGCGACGCGCATCAGAAACTCGCGCACCTGTGGGTTGTCGGTGTTGAACTTTGGCAGCGCGCGGTTGTTGAACCAGCCGCGATAGTTTGCCGGGCGCGAGCCGTCGTAGGGGTTGAGGGGCCACCCTTCGATAAAGAACCAGTCCAGGTAGGCGGAGTGTGGTCCGTTTTCGAGAATATCATGGAACTGGAAGAAGCCGCGGCTGGCGTGGTTGAACACGCCATCGAGCACAACCCGGATCCCGCGCCGGTGGCATGCTTCTAACAGTTCGTGAAACGCCTCGTTCCCGCCGAGCATCGGATCGACCTGATAGTAGTCGTGGGTGTGGTAGCGATGATTCGAGGCGGATTGGAAGATCGGCGTGAAGTAGATCGCCGTAATTCCCAGGTCCTGCAAGTAGTCCAGTCGCTCGACTACTCCCAGAAGATCGCCCCCTTTGTACCCTTCCGGCGTGGGCAGGCTATCCCAGGGCTGGAGGTTGTTTGGTTTGGCAACCCGATCACTTTTGGCGAAACGGTCGGGAAAAATCTGGTAAAACACCGCGTGCTTGACCCAGTCGGGCGTATGGATGGTCATAGTTCTGGCATTCATTCAATGGATCGCAGGCGAGTGACAAAAGCGGCGTGTTCTGCGGCGGCGATCCCCTGCTGCAGAACCGCGAGCGCGCGGGCCATGTCGTCGCACACCAGCGCAGACAGGTCGAGCCAGAGTCCCGGAAAGACACGGCTGCGCGTGATGGCGTCTGGGTCCGCAGAGAGAGGGCGATAGTCGCCGGCGTCGAGCGCAAACCAGGCGATCCGCTGCTCGAAGACCAGCCACACCAGGTATTCCTGCACCCCACTGCGACGATAAACCTGCAGTTTGTCGTGCATATCCTGGGCGGCGCTGCTACCGGCGATTTCAGCCACGAACTCCGGCGGTCCCTGAACATACCCGTCTGCGTCGATCATCGAGGCGCCGCGCTCGATGCGGAGCAATCCATCGGGTTGCAGTTCGTTCGCCCAATCGAGCCGCACCGTCGCGTTGTCGCCGACCCGAACTCCCGGTGTTGCTGCCGCGTAGACGCCGAGTAGTGTGATGATGCGGCTGTGCGGTTCGCCGTGGGTTGTAAAACGAACGGGTGATGCCACGTAGACCACTCCTTCGATCAGTTCGGCTTTTGTACCGTGTGGCATGGCCGCGTAGCGCCGCTCAAACTCGTCGCGTGTCAATCGGTCGCCGCTTTCGAGGTAGGGGATTGCTGGCATTGTCATCGTCACTGCTTCACCTCCCGCCGTCGTTCAACCATTCCTGCCGGTAATCGCGCCCGACAATGACGACAATATCGACATTATACCCCGGCGGCGGCGCATCGGGCGGGGCAGGCGCCAGAACGTAGCGCGCATTGACGCCCAGCGCCTCTGCCAGCAAACGGCGCGTTTCGGGGCGTCCGGTATAGTCGATGATCAGGGTGTGCTCATATATGCGGGTTACGGTTTCCGGGTCGGCGAGGGTGAACCCGCGTTTGGCGAGGAAGGCGCTGACGCGCCCGGCGATCCCCTCGACGCGCGCGCCGTTGAGCACCTGGACAACCGTGCCCGGCTCGACGACCGAGGGAAGGAGGGTCGGCGTCGGCAGCAGCGGATCGACCGTTGGCGCGTCGAATGCAGCGATCAGCGTCGGCAGACTTGCCGGCGACGGCGCGGCGTTCAGGTCCGGTCCAGCCTGCCAGCGCGCCACCAGCGCGGCAATGTCGTTCGGGTTCCAGTAGATGTCCGAGCCATCTTCTCGATCGATCGCCACATCGTTCGGGTTGATCGATAGTTGCAGAATCCGACTGCTGTCCAGATCACGCGCCAGTGCCGCGAGTTCCGCCATTGCGCGCAGGTCGGAGACCGGCAGCGTTGTGCGCACGTGCTGGGTGACGACCTCGATCCAGCGTGGCAGAAGCGCCGTATTTGCCAGCAAGCCGCGGGCGCGCACCTGGTCGAAGAGCGCCCGCAGCACCTGCTGCTGGCGTTTGCCCCGGTCGAAATCGCTGCTGCCGTGGCGCGTGCGGGCGTAGATCAACGCCGTGCGCCCGTCGAGCACCTGTAACCCTGCCGGAATATAGATCCGCTCGACGCCATAGTTTTCGGTCGGATATTCTGCATCGAGGATGGGGGAAGGCACATCGATCAGCACCCCGCCGACCGAATCGACGAGTTGCTCGAAGCCGCGAAAATCGACCTGTGCAATGTAATCGACGGGAACGCCGAGGAACTGTTCAACCGCTTCCGCTGCGAGCGCGCCGCCGGCTGCCGAAGGTTCCGTGCCCGCGCCGTAGAGTGTTGCAGCATTGGCATACCCGTATCCATAGGCCGTGTTGATCTTTGCCCAGCCGAGGCGTGGAATGGGCGCGACCGAGTCGCGCGGGATCGAGAGCATGCTGGCGGTGCGCGCCTGCGGATCGACGCGCACGAGAATCAGCGTATCGCTGCGCACCCCTTCGTCCGGCGCGGTGCGGCGGTCAACGCCGAGCAGGAGCACAGTGAATGGTCGAGTGAGCAGATCGCTCGATGACTGTTGCGCCGCAGGCGCTGGCGAGGGGGTGAGCGCAGCGGGAGATGACGGGACGGCAGATGCCGGCGTTGGCGGTGTGGCAGGCGAGGGTGCCGTACCCGTCACTCGCTGACGCGGATCTTCCTGTTCGAGTTCTGACAGCGTTTGCCCGGTGCGTCGCAGCGCCATCACTCCGACGGTCAACAACGCAAGCGCCGCAAGTGCGATGAGCGCCAGCACAAACGTAGACCATGAATGTGTGCGGCGTGCGCGCCGTCGTGCCGCGATGCGCTCACGCGCCGTTGCGCCACGAATAGAACGCCCGCGATGATCGTCCGCCAATACTGTTCCTCGAACAGACTTGTGATGACCCAACGGCTCCGATTATATCCGTAGAGACGTTGTGCTGCAACGTCTCTCCCGCCCATCCATCCGCATCAAAAATATTTGACAGATGATACATGCATCGTGTATCCTATAAGTACGGTCATTATACATTACGAATGCACGAAATAGCGTTCGTTATTAAGGGTTTATCAAGCGTGACGCTCAATTTACAGAATACGAGCAACAATCGCAACCGGCATCCCCAATCGATGCCGGCGAATGCGGGTTTAGTTCGTATTCGATATATCAGGCGATGCGTCGCGCCCTCCTCGCGGGTGGTGCTCGCTGCGAGCGCTGCAGATGTCATAGGCGCTCAAGCGTAGGGTCGTCCCCCTTCGCCAGAGCGCAACAGGTCGGAGCAGGCTTTGCAGCTTCTGGAAAGGGGGAATGGCTTGGGGCAACGAGTTCTCGTTCTCAACGCAAGCTACGAGCCGCTGCAATTCATCTCTGTGCGTCGCGCAATTGTTCTCCTGCTGCAAGATAAGGCTGAACTGGTCGAAGCGGCCGAGCAACGCCTTCGCGCGCGTGGCATTTCTTTCGAGGTGCCGCTGGTCATCCGGCTGGTGCGCTATATCCGCATCCCGCGCCGCATGCGCCTCCCATGTTCGCGCCGCAGCATCCTGATGCGCGACCGTGAGACGTGTCAGTACTGCGGCGCCCAACCGGGTCGCGCCCATCTCACCGTCGATCATGTGATCCCGCGATCACGCGGCGGCGAGACGACCTGGGAGAATGTTGTGACCGCCTGCCGCGATTGCAACCACCGCAAAGGCGGGCGAACCCCGGAAGAAGCCGGCATGACGCTGCTGACCATCCCCCGTCAGCCGCAGTATGTGGCGTTCGCGCTCCTGGGCGAACTCGAACGTCACGATGTATGGCGCAAATACGCATATATCTGAGCCGCAATGAAGCGCGTGCGCTACACGTGGCAGAGTCGCTCTGCTGCGTGTGGCACGCCGACCGCTGGCGTCTTCCGAGCGGAGGCGGAAGACCTGTTCCCCTGCGCTGCCTGCTCTGGGTTCCTTCCCTTGCCCGCGTTTCGTTATCAGGACGCTATTGACAATGTGTGTGCGCTCGCGCCGAGAAGCGCCTCTCTGCTCCGACAAAGCTGCCAGTGAGTGCGCCTGCGCTCGGTAGCGGAGGAACTTCAGTGTCCTTCGTTCAATCCGCCCGATAGTTCGCTGTCGAGCAGAGTCCGCAAGGACCGAGTCAGGAGTGTGTTCTCTCTGTACCGGGACGCGCTCCACAGATGGTGAACGATGAGAAGAAGAGAAGGAGATAGTATGCTTCGCCGTGCACTGCTTGTGCTCAGTCTGATCGGCGTGCTCGTTCCGTTGACTACGCTGGCTGGCTGGATGCCGGTTGGTCCGAATATGCAGGTCACCGATGCCGGACTGGGAGAGTCCAATGATGCCAGACAACCGGATGTCGCCATTCGGGACGGCAAACTCTAGGCCGCCTGGCTCGACACGCGCCAGGGCAGCATCACCCAACCGACCATCTATTTCGCGCGGTCTGACGATGACGGCGCGAGCTGGAGCGCCAACACGCGCGCGAGTTCGCTCGCGTTCAACGGCTTTATACAGCGCCCGGTCATCAGCGTCGCTCCCGATGGCAGCATCTGGATCGCCTGGTGGATGGAGCGCTGTTTTGCTATCGATGGCGCATGTGGCGGGCAGGATCGCTCCAACGATGTGATGCTCGCGCTCTCGACCGATGGCGGTCAGAGTTTCGCGGAGTACTTCATCGATGGAAGTGATGAGCCAGAAATCAATGGCTACCCGGAGATTGCAACAACAGGTGAGCGTACACTGCTCCTCAACTATGACGTGGTTGATCGTGACAGCGTCAATGTCTTGCTGGACATCATAACGCGCACCGGGTCGGGCAGAATTGATATTCGCACCGTGCAGGTCAGCGAGGGACTCGGTAATGGCCGGATAACAGACCCTGGCGCTCTCGGGAAGGGTCCGCGTATGGCGTTGACCGTGCGCGATGGGACGGTCTGCGCTGCCTGGGAGGACCGTCGCGCGCGGTTTGCGATCTTTGGCGCCTGCTCAATCGACGGCGGACAGACCTTTGGCCCGAATGTCCAGATTTCAGGGAGCGACAGCTTCGCCCCGCGCCTGGCGTTTGGACCGGATGGTACGCTCTACGCTGCGTACCAGCGAGCGAACAACAAGGAAATCCTGCTACGTCGCTCGCGCGACAACGGCGCAACCTGGGACGATCCCAATCCAGCGTTTGCCCTGGCGCAGGGCCAGGATATTCCGTCCTACGACCTGGATGTCTCGCCAGGCGGCGCGGTGCTTTTGACGTTCGTCTTGCAGATTGCGACTCAGAGCGGCACTGACCTGCTCCTGGCGACGTCGCTCGATGGCGGACGGAGTTTCGCGTTGGGGAACCCTCTGGAGGACGATCAGGGACTGTATCCCGGTGTTGCGGTGCAGAACCGTCCCAACACCGTAGTCGGCGCCGGACCGGCGGGCCAGCGCGCCTTTGTGGTTTTGGATGATAGCCGAAACGTGCGAAATCAAATCTGGTCAACGCGGGTCAATCTCGATGAGAACGCGCTAACTGCGCCGCCGAACCTGACAGCGCAACCGGGTGACACCTCGATCCTGCTCACCTGGGAACCGGCGACCGATCCGAACGGCGTCGCCGGGTATCACGTGTTGTGCGCCCTAAGCCCCGATGGTCCGTATGCGCAGATCACGCCGCGCCTGGCGACCACGAACTCCTACCGCGATGTCGGGCTTGACGCACAGCCGTACTTCTACCGGGTCTACGTCGTCGATGGCGTGGGCAATGTCGGTCCACCCTCGAATGTGGCGACAGCCGCAGCGACGATCGGAACCGATCTGCGGCAACTATCGGGAACCATCGCTTATCAGGTCGAAGGAGGGATTGCAGTACGCGCCATTGCTGGCGGCGGGCTGGGTTCAGAGCGTGTGATTGGTCCGGGTGAAGCGCCGGTGTTCAGTCATGATGGACGGCGTCTGCTCGCCTTCGTTTCACGGGATGGTCAAAACTAGGTGCTCAGTCGCCTGCCGGACGGCAGCGATCCGCGGGTGCTCTTTGTGGACAATAATCTCGCTGCAGTCCTCGATAGCACCGCTGATCCAGATACGATGGGGCTGGTATTATTTCGCGTCGTGGGCGGCGCCTTCATCTGCACGGTCTACGAGCCGGGTACGGTGCATCTGCTGGCTGCTACCACACGTTTCAGAGTTCCTTTCATTATCGCCGAAGACGTGTCTGTATCGAGCGACGGATCACTGCTGGCATACACCTATCGCGCCTGGTGTAATGGTGTTGCCCGGGGGTAACCGATACAGCCAGTCTCTGTGTGGCAGTGACGGCAAACGACGATACACGCACGTGTCTCGATAGCATCAATGCCGAAGCGAGCGATTTCGCGCCGAACAGTTCGACCCTGGTCTTCTCCGCCAATCTATCGGGGCAGCGCGAACTCTGGCGCGCCAATGTACAGCCGGACGGGAAGCTCATCAACCTGACGCAACTGACGCGCGGGCCGACCGGACAGCCGTCGCTGTCGCCAAAGGTATCGACCGATGGCAACTGGGTGATCTTCGTGCGCGACCTCGATCCGGGACCGGGCGAAAACCCGGTGCTGCACGTGGTGCGTTTGGACGGCGATGGATTGCGGGCGCTGGGGGTAGTGGGCAAGGCGCCGGCGTGGTCGGGCGGTGGTCCGGCGCCGCAGGTTGCACCGGGAGCGTACCGGGCGATGCTGCCGCTCGTAGTGCGGTGATGATCGACAGGGGAGACGTTGCATTGCAACGTCTCCCCTTCGTATTGCACGTCGCTACTGTCCGATGCGGCGGTTATCGAACGCCTGGATGGTAATCACGCTTGGGCGCGGCAGACCCTGGCGGTCGGGCCAGGTGCTGATCGGATTGGCGAGCGTGCTGCCCTCACCCGGATGCTGGATCGCCAGGAAGAGCGTCCGGTTGTCGGGAGTGAACTCAGGACCGCACACCTCGCTGCCTGCCACCGACGAGAAGAACTGCTGCACATGCCCGCGCTCCGAACCGGCGACCGGGATGGCGAACAAACCATCGTTCAGTTTGATGGCGCTGGCGGCGCCGTCGGTTGCGACCCAGGCGTTGCCAGCCAGGTCGAAGACGATGTTGTCGGGTGCGCCGATTGGGCTGACCTTGCTCTTGTCGTAGCCGGCGAAGAAGGTCGACTCGTCGGTCGGCAGCCCCGCCAGGATGAAGATGTTCCAGGTGAAGCGGGTTGCAGCGTGGTTGTTACCGTCCTCCGTCAGTTCGATGATATGACCGGCGCGGTTGTTGGCGCGTGGGTTGGCAGCATCAACCGGCGGTCCGTCGCCGACGCCGCGCTGGCTATTGTTCGTCAGAATGATGTAGACCTTCTTGTTGACCGGGTTGGTCTCGATGTCCTCCGGTCGGTCCATCTTCGTCGCGCCGAGTGCATCGGCAGCGTTGCGCGTCTTGATCAGCACGTCACCCTGCGACATGAAGCCATTGCCCTCGTTCAGCGGACCGAAGCCGTGCTTCAGCGGCAGCCACTCGCCGGTGCCGTCCGCATTGAAGCGCGCGACATACAGCGTCCCATCGTCGAGCAGGTTGAAGTTCGCTTCTCGGTTGCGCGGATTGTAGCGCCCGTTCGAGACGAACTTGTAGACATACTCGCCGCGCGCGTCGTCGCCAGAGTACGCAACCACCTGACCGGACGGCGCGATCACGATCGTTGCCGCCTCGTGGCGGAAGCGCCCCAGTGCCGTGCGCTTTACCGGCACAGAATTGGGGTTGTACGGGTCGAACTCGACAATCCAGCCGAAGCGGAAGCCCTCGTTTGGATCTTTGGCGACATCGAAGCGATCATAGAAGTTTTCCCACCTGCGCTCGGAGGCGCCGCTCGGCATGCCGTAGCGCGCGTGAATGGCCTTGCGATAGTCGCCGTTTGGCATTGCCTTGAGGTTGGCGAAGTACTGATGGAAGTTCTCTTCCGCTGTCAGCACCGTGCCCCATGGCGTTTTGCCGCCGCCGCAGTTGTTGAGCGTTCCGAGGACGTTGCGCCCGGTCGGATCGGCGCTGGTCTTCATCCACTCGTGATCGGCGGCGGGACCGCTGATGGTCATCGGCGTGTAACCCGTCAGGCGCCGATTGTACGGCGAATTGCGCACCACATTCCAGCGTCCGTCGCGCCCGCGAGCGATTTCGATGACCGACACGCCGTGCGCGGCAAGCGCGACATCGACCTGCGTTTTCGTCGGGTTGGGGTTGTCGACGTCATAACCGGGGAACATCAACTCTTCATTGGTGTACTCATGGTTGACCACGAGCAGCCCGCGCGTCGAGTTGTTCGAGGTGTACGATGGCAGCGGGAAGTAGCCGACGTAGTCGCAGTTGTAACCGAACTGCTTCTCCTGCTTCTCCTTCGTTTGCGTCCAGACATCGAATTCCGGCGCGTCGGCGAATATCGGCTCGCCCCAGCGGATAAGCGTTGCCGCATAGTAGCCGTCGGGCACAACAATCTCGTCCACCTCTGGCTTAGTTGGCGACACCTTGCCGAATTTTGGCGGCAGCGGCGCCGGGCGCGTCTGGGCTGCGGCGACATCGACATTCATTGCAGTCGCTGCAACGACCAGACCGGATGTTACTGCTGCGGCTTTGAGAAAGTTACGGCGGCTCAGGTGCTCTTCAAGGATGTTCTCAAAATCCCGGCCTTTCCCCTCGACTGATCGGACGATCAGTTTGTCCTGTTCGTCGCGTCCACCCATCGTGATCTCTCCTTCTAGAGTCCGCTTTCAGCAATATGCTCCAGGGACGACCCATGGTGCACCGGATTTGTTCCCGATATGTTTGTATGTCGCACAGTTCCTGGAGCGGTTATGATTCTAGTGCCGGAAGCAGGGGAATGCAACGCGACAGACATTAAGTTTTGGTAAGGATCTTGTTATATGTAGTTAACAAAAGTGGGCGCTTTTCTCATAGAGCGGACAACCACAACCTAGACAAGCAAGGACCTGGAGCGGCTGACGTTGGCTGAGCCTGTCGAAGCCAACGTCAGCCACAGGACGGTCAATCCCAGCAAGTATTGTGCAACACCCAGTTGATCGTTCTATCAGAGCCTATCCAGAAGAGATCGCTTGATAGGCGAGGCGTTGCTCAGCCGCACATCACGCAGCGATTGCTGGGACAGGCTCTTGAGGTCCTCATTACCGGCGAGGTTCTGTGCTTGTAGGCGCCTGCTGTTCCTCGATCCGCCGCCGCGCGGCGCGTTCGTGGTCTGCCAGAACGATCAGACTATCGATCAGGCGTGTGAGGGTGGCGTGAACTGCGTTAATCTGGCGGATTTCCGGTTCGAGCAGCCACCAGGCGATGCGACGCCGCAGGCGGTCGAGCAGTCCATGCACAGGCGGCGGTTGCACTTCCCAGCATGCATGGAGCGCCGCGAGTTGCTCGGCCAGGTATGGGTCGCCCTGTGCGACATCGGTAAGCAAGGGCAGGTCGGCTACGGCCCGTCGACGTTCGCGCAGCGCGCGTTCGATCTGCGCCGCCAACGGTTCATCGTCGGCGCCAGGGGTCGCCAGGAAGAGCGGCGAGTCGGTCCTGGATGCGTGGGTCTCGTCGTGCATGTGTCTCCTCACAAACAGGAGTTACGCGGTTACGTCACGGACGAGCCGCGTGACGGCTCTTTGTGCCTTCGGCAGAGCGGTACGTACCTTCTTTTGTGGTGGGTGCGGCGGCTTAGCCGCCGCACCCACCACATCGATTCGGGATCGTCTGTGATGGCGACAGCCGATAGACGGTCATCTCATCATCTTCATACACCTGTATGAGTTCTGGTTGTTGCGCAATGCGATTGCGCCATCCGGGCCACTCGCGGTCCATGGCAGCGCGATCCACCAGAATGTACTTGCCCCCCAGACGCCGGATGGTCGTCAGGGTGCGTTCTGAAGGAAACTCGCGCAACCACGCCATGTCAGCGGTTGCGCCGGCTGGCTCGAAGGTGCCATAGCCCGTCAGGCTGGGACGTTTCGCAAAAAGAGCATAGTACTCGATCGCGCCGGAGAAGGTGTCGGGAACTTCCAGCGTCGCGCCGGACCCCGGCTGATCCGCCAGCCAGCGATCAACTGGCCGTGGTGCAGTCGATGCGCTCCAGGGCACGGCGTGCGCCACTTCCAGCAGAACGCCGCAGACTGCAATCACTCCCAGCGCCTGCCACGCCCGACGCCACTGCGTAAAACCGGTCAGACTGAGGGCTGCCAGCAGACCGACGCATATCTGGACGTAGAATGCCATGCGCGACCAGGCGCGAATGCTGCGCAGCACTGGCACATGCTCGTATGCCAGGAGCGCCGGAAGCGGAATGCTCCAATCGCCAACGCGCAATTCCGGTCCCAGGCTCAGAATGAAGCACACCAACCCGATGATGAGCAACGTCCACGCAATCGCGCTCCGCCGCCAGCGCCACATACCCACACCCGCCAGCGCGAGAAGCGCCAAACCCGGCGCCACGAGTCGTGCACCTGCGGTATCGGGGGCAACCTGCGCTGCCCACGCGCCCCAGAGTGCGTGGTAGCGACTCGGGGTCAGATAGTCGAGCGGGTGCGCCGAAAGCTGAAGCAGCGAGGCATAGTCGTGGCGCGTTTCGCCGCCGCGCAGCGTTTGCAGCGTCGGATGGGCGTAGGGTGCAAGGAGTGCCAGCGCGACAAGCATCCCTATCAGCGCTGCGGGCCACGCCGATAGCAAAGCGCGCGTTTGCCTCTGCGGATGGCGCATCAGCAGCCATAATGCCAGCACCAGCCATAATGTCGGGCCATAGTACCACGACGACCAAGCCGCCAGCGCGACTCCCAGCCCGGTGAGCAGAGCATCGTGAGCGCGTCGCCAGCGAATGAACCCTTCCAGCCCATAGAGTGCAAGGACAACCCACTGTGTGCCGGCCATGTTCATCTGCCCCAGCGTGTGCTGGTAGCGCCAGAGGCAGAAACCAACGCCAATGCCTGCTGCGAATGCGCCAAGGCGGCCTGCGCCCAGGCGTTGCGCCAGCAATGCAGTAAGAAGCGCCGTCAGTACGAACGACGCAGCAATCAGGAGATTGTACGTCAGCGTCGGTCCTGCAAGCCATGTGAACGGTAGAGCCAGCAGTGTATGTGCTGGGGTCAATTCAGAGTATGCCAGTTCGTATCCGTTTGGATAGAAGAGGTGCGGTACGAAGGTTGGCGAACGTCGTTCGGCGAGTGCGCCGGCAAACCACTGAAGTTTCCAGACATACTCGAGATTATCGCCGGGAGGTCCGGGAATGAACCGCGAAGGATCGGGAAGGAGCGGGGCAAGGAGCAGGACGGTCAGCACTGTAGCAACGCCCGTGATGAGAAGGAGAAAGGTTGAGTGTTGAACGTTGAACGTTGGATCGTCTTTGTGGTCTTTTCGGTGTGCGATGATCAGCGTGATGCAACTGAACACGGTTGCCAGCCCCAGGGTCAGCAGCAACGCTTCCCAGCGTTGGGTGAAGCGCAGATCGGAATGGCGCATGCTCAGGCTGATCAGGGCGAACAGGGCGACGACCACCCAACGCAGTGCGCCGATGCCGGACAGTCGGAGAGCAACCAGAAGCGACAATGCCGCACCGGTGACTGCTATCGTCTGCACCGGCGCCAGCCAGGACGGCTCACTGAGCGCTGCAAACGTTACGGTAAACGCCGCCACCCCCAGATCGCGCCGGTCGCCTGGCAGACGTGATGTGGTTGTGTGCAGCGTGATTGTATTGCCGGTTGACTGAATCAGCGCGCGCGGCGCCAGCAGGCGATAGATGCGAGGCGTAAAGGTGACCGGGAGGGTTGCCAGACGTGCGGCATTCAGTTCAATATCAACCGCTTGCGGCGCAGTCGCTGATGCTCCCGGCGGCGCGGCAAGCCGTAACGCCAGGATATGATCAGCCAGCCCTTGCGTTGACAGCCGGATCGTGGCTTCCGCCATTGTCCAGCGGAACGGACGTCCTTCCGTCTCGCTGAACTCCGCTTCGTGAAACCCGGTGACAATGCCGCGATCGCTCGCCCCGATTACGATCCGCTGCTGCGTTTCCAGCGGGCGAACCAGCAATGCCGCCGATGTAAGCGCAACGGCGATGATCATCATGGTATCAAGGATGATGCTGAAACGTAGAGATCGGTTCATTGCCTGGTCATCTCACTCGCCTGCGCTGCGAGGTGTTCAGCGGCATCCATTCGTGCGCGCCAACCGTTCCTGATGTGCATGCGAGTGCGTTGTTCAGCGATCACTCGTCATTCGTTATGTGGGTGACACGCCGCATCCTGCCGCCTGCCAAAGCAGAAGTTCGGCAGAGGTGTATCGGTGCGTTTCATGAGTATGAGAGCGCCAGCGTGCATCACCGGAGTGAACAATCCGCGTCGTTCCAGTTCGCGCAGCCATGCTTGCTCACGATTCGCGGCAGCCCTCCCCGTGCCATGCATGTCATGAACAATACATTCGGCGGGTGGCGGTTGCGGCGCGCCGGCAGGATGAACATCGTTGACGCGAACGAAGGGATTGGGAACCGCAAACGTCTGTCTGCAATGCGGGCTAATGGGCTTTGAAAAATTATTCCGCTATCCGCTCGCCCGCCCGGCGGCTGAAGCCGCGGGCTCCTGCTGCGAAGCCCGCCTTCGCGGGCTCCATTGGGCGATACCGGATTATTTTCTCAAACGCCATAAGCCCTCGCTCAGGACGTGGAAGCGACAGAGAGGCTTTCACGATCTCAGCAAGGGCTTATGAGGATTAAGAAACCCATCCAATGGCGTGCGCGCCTTTCCTATTCCTGGTCGTATGCTTTGGCGTAGAGATCGATAATCTCCTGGCGGGTGGGCTTGCGCGGGTTGTTGGCCGGGCTGCCGCTGTCGATCGCAGCATCCGCCATCGATGGTGCCAGTTCGATCAGGCGTTCACGCTCGACCCCCAACTGCCTCAGCGATGGGATCTTGATGTCGCTGACCAGGCGGCGAATGGCATACACGGCGCGATCGGCGGCTTCCATGAGCGACAGACCCTGGATCGGCTCGCCCATCGCTTCGGCGATCTGCGCGTAGCGCACCGGATCGCCGATCAGACTGAACTCGGTGACGACCGCCAGCAATGCCGCGTTGGAGACGCCGTGCGCAATGTGGAAGTGCGCGCCGATCGGGCGTGACATGCCATGCACTAGTGCGACCGATGAGTTGCTGAATGCCACGCCCGCCTGAAAGGCGCCGAGCATCATCTGCTCGCGCGCTTCGATGTTGTTGCCGTTTGCCCACGCCTGGCGAATGCTCTCGGAAATCAACCGGATCGCCGACAGGCAGAAGATGTCGGTCATCGGCTGGCGCTTCACCGACACATACGCCTCGATAGCATGCACCAGCGCATCGACGCCGGTTGCCGCCGTGACGCTCTGCGGCGAGGAGACGGTCAGCATCGGATCAACGATAGCAACTGTCGGCATCAGGTAGGGGCTGCCGATCAACATCTTCACATCGGTCTTCTGGTCGGTGATCACCGTATAGACCGTCGCCTCGCTGCCGGTGCCCGCAGTTGTGGGAATGGCAACGACCGGGACGCCGGGTGCGGCAATCTTCCCGATCCCCTTGTACTGCTCAATCGAACCGGGGTTGGTCACCAGTACGGCGATGGCTTTCGCCGTATCGATCGGACTGCCGCCGCCCACCGCCACGACAAAATCACAGTTGCCCTCTCTGTATGCCTGCAACCCCTCCTGAACGTATTCCACCACCGGTTCGGTGTTGACGCCAGCGTAGATCGTGCTGGCAATGCCGCTGTCGGCCAGATACTGCTCCACCTTGCCGACCAGCCCCAGACTGAGCATAATCTTGTCGGAAACGATCAGGGCTTTCTTCCAACCGCGCTTCTGACACTGTACGCCGACCTGCTCGGCGGCGCCTGAGCCGATAAGAACCTGCGCAGGCATGAGAAACTCTCGCGGCGGCATCATAAACAGCCTCCTTCAGTCCGGCATCGCTTGCTTTTCGACCCTTCGATAGGACACAGTGTAATATAGATGAAGCAGTGCGTCAACCGCATATTTACACCCGGGCACAGTCATGATGCGTCACGCGATGCCTGTCGTTGCCGGCGAAAGCCCTCCCTGAGGACGTGCAAGCCCCTGCGGGGCTGCGATGGCGCGCGGGCGACGATCCGTTCGGGCTAATGAACATTGAGCATTAAGTCCGGTCGAGTCTGCAAAGGCAGGCTTCGCAACCGTAGCCGACGGCTTCAGCCGCCAGGCGCAGAGCCGGTTTGGTCGGGCGGCGCGGCATCGTCACGTGGACTGGGGTTGTTCACCGGAGATGTCACGCAGTCTGCGATGAATCTGCTCTGCTGCGTGCGCCCACGTCCAGCGGGTCGCTTCATACGCCGCGCGCGCGCCCTTCTCCCGCGCTTCGTCGGGATGGTCGTACACATAGCGCATCAGCGCAATCAGGTGCTCGATGTCTGGTTCCGCCCAACGCCACCCCAGATAGTAGGGGCATTTGGCGTCGGCGGCGACCAGCCGCCGCACCCGCAGCGGGTAGCCGACCTCGTGATGGAAGAATTCGGTCTGCCCGCTCCAGTCGGTGGCGATCACCGGCAGCCCGCACGCCATTGCCTCGAGGATCGGCAAGCCCCATCCCTCGCCGCGCGTCGGCAGCACAAAGCAGTCGGCGCTGCGGTAGAGCGCTCCCAGGCTTTCGTCGCTGATATGGCGATTGTAGAGCAGGGCAATCGGCGGAGTGGCGGCAGGCAGGCGGAGTGCAGCGATCTGTTGCGCCACATCGACCCCGGCATCGAAATTGTTCACCCGCAGCATCAGCAGCACATCGTCGCGCTGCATAAATGCCGCTGCATACGCGCGCAACAGGATGTCCGGCGCTTTGCGCTCACCCCATTCGAAGACCGACAGAAAGGTGAACCGTCCTGCAATCCGGCGCGCCGGTCCGTCCGGTCGAAAACGCGCCGGATCATACCCCAGCGGCATGACATGGATCGGGCGCGTGACCCCGGCATTGGCGAAGACTGTTGCCCCCCAGCGGCTTGGCGTCCAGACCTCGTCCATCGCATTGCACGCTGCGACCCACTCGCGTGGCAGGCCATCGACTTCCAGCATGGTGTAGCCGATTTTATACCCGGCGTGACCGGTATAGAAAAGGTCCGCCTGGTCGTAACTGACCTGCGGCGCGTCGTCGCGCAGTGCGCGCGCAGCGGCAGCCAGCAGCGCTGGGTGGCGGATTGTGCCCGGCATATGCCATGGCGTCGGGCGGTACATCAGGTCAACGCCGCGCGCAGCCAGTTCGAGCGCCAGCGCCTCGGAGGAAACCGCATATCCGATCGGGATGCCCCAGCGTGACTGCCAGATGATGGAGAGGCTGGGAAGCGAAAAGGCGCCGTCGGGCTGCGATGAATCCACAACAGTGTCTGCGTTGTGCGTCTGGCTCATCGTCGTGTGTGTGACGTTCTCACGGGCAGTTTCGCTACGTCTCCGGCGGCATCCATTCACGCGGGTTGGTTGCCCATGCCTCGACCAGCGTGCGCGCCTCCGGCGTCAGGCGTCCGGTGCGCTGCGCCACGTCGAGCACGGCGGCAAGCGTCGCCAGCGGCACGAGTTTGAGATTCGCCGCTGCAAACCGCGTGGTCGTTTCAGCCCATCCCCAGGTGAAGATACAGATGCAGCTCATCACAATCGCGCCTTCGGCACGCAAGGCGTCCGCCGCCTGGAGCGCGCTCTCGCCGGTGCTGACCGTATCTTCGAGGAGGATCACACGCTGCCCCTGGACCACTGCTCCCTCGACCTGGCGTCCGCGTCCGTGCCCTTTGGCGCTGCTGCGCACATACGCCATTGGGATGCCGAGCGTCTCAGCAACCCACGCGGCCCACGCAATGCCGCCGGTGGCGGGTCCGGCAACGACCTGTGCATCGGCACACTGCGCAACGAAACCGCGGGTTACGGTGCGTCGTGCAGCGACATCACCCAGCAGAATGCGGTTGTCGCAGTAGATTGGCGAGCGCAGACCCGATGCGAACGTGAACGGTTCGCGCGGGCGGATCAGCACAGCGCCAGCCTCTAAAAGGACCGACGCTATCTCGTAGATGATCTCAGAGGTCACGGGCAATCCTTTCCCGGCATCGTCGCATTGGCGCTTTGCGTTTTGCCGAAGGACCGATGCAGTAGGCTCGACACCGGGGAATCATACCACAGGCGTGAGGGGTTGTCCCTGCACGGCGCTCTCGATAAACCGGCATGGTACGGGCATGCGGATGGCACACGCCGCCTCGCGACGGGTCGCAGACCCGCCGCGACGCCGTCCAGGGGCAGGATGGTGCAGACGCCCAGGTTGGCGGAAAGCGCTCAGTTGTGGTATACATTCATCAGTTTTTCAACCTTCAACTGCACATATCTTCCATCATCCGCGTCCATCGTGCTATACTACACGGTGTGTGGCTCAGGTGGACAATGGGGTCCTGATTCGATTTGCTCAACGAGGAGGACAGAAAGTTATGACTATGGAGCAGGAAAGCGCGCTCGCCAGCGCACAGCGCCAGTTCGACATCGCAGCCGACATCCTGCAGCTCGAACCTGGTCTCCGCCGCATCCTGCGAGTTCCGCAACGCGAACTGACGGTGACATTCCCGGTCAAAATGGATGACGGTCGGATCGAAACATTTGTCGGGTATCGCGTCCATCACAACATCACTCGTGGTCCGGCGAAGGGGGGCATTCGCTACCATCCCAACGTCACAATCGATGATGTGCGCGCTTTCAGCATGTTGATGACCTGGAAGTGTGCAACGGTCAATATTCCCTATGGCGGTGCAAAAGGCGCAGTCGTGGTTGATCCGCGCAAATTGTCGATGGGCGAACTCGAACGCCTGACCCGCCGCTACACCTCCGAGATCAGCATCCTGATTAGCCCGGATCGCGACATTCCGGCGCCCGACATCGGCACCAACGCCCAGATTATGGCGTGGATCATGGATACCTACTCGATGCACAGCGGTCATACCGTTCCGGCAGTGGTGACCGGCAAACCGATCGAGATCGGCGGTTCCTACGGGCGGGGTGAGGCGACAGCGCGCGGTCTGGCGTATGTGTTGCGCGAAGCCGCTGAGGCATTGAGTTTCCCGATCTCCGGCGCACGGATTGCAATCCAGGGGTTTGGCAAAGTCGGCGCTACCTGTGCGCGTTTGCTGGAAGAAATGGGCGCTACCATCATCGCGGTGTCGGACAGCAAAGGTGGCGTCTATCGGCGCAACGGACTGCCGCTCGCATCGGTCGCCGCACACAAACAGCGCACCGGCACGGTCGCCGATTTTCCCGAAGCGGATCGTGTGACGAATGAGGAATTGCTCGAACTGCCCTGCGACATTCTGGTGCCGGCTGCGGTTCAGAGCCAGATCACTGTGCGTAATGCCGATCGCATTCGCGCAAGGATCATTGGCGAGGCGGCGAATGCACCCACGACGCCGGAAGCCGATGCAATCCTCTATGATCGCGGCATTTTCGTCATTCCCGATATTCTTGCCAGCGCCGGCGGCGTGACTGTAAGCTACTTCGAGTGGGTGCAGGGGTTGCAGGAGTTCTTCTGGACCGAACGTGAGGTCAATGCCCAACTCGAGCGCGTGATGGTCGGAGCGTTCAATCAGGTGCTGCGCACGGCGCATGAACGCCGCGTTCATATGCGCACTGCCGCCTATCTGCTGGCGGTCACTCGGGCGGCAGATGCGACGCGCATTCGCGGTATCTATCCGTGAGGCGGTATGGCTGAGCGGCGCAGACGCCTCGGCGATTGGGGCGAGACCGTGGCGGCGCGCTACCTGGCGTGTCGCGGGTATCATGTGCTGGCGCGCAAGTGGCGCTGCGCCGCCGGTGAGATCGATATTGTGGCGCGGCACGATGGCATGCTGACCTTCGTCGAAGTGCGGACCCGGAGTGGCCGCGATCCCGGAATGGCTGCCGAGTCGATCACCGATGCCAAACGCGCGCGCCTGATGGCGCTCGCCAGTGCGTTCCTCGAAGCGCACCATCTCCCCGCCGACACGCCCTGGCGGATCGATGTTGTGGCGATTGCCGCCGGATCGCATGGGCAAGCAGTGTCAATCGAGCATATTCCATACGCGGTCGAAGAGAAGTAGCAGGGAATTCGGTTTCTGGAGAACCTGACCGATGGCATTCATCCATCCAACCGCAGAGGTGTCGCCGCAGGCTGAAATTGGCGAGGGAACGCGCGTCTGGCACGGCGCGCAGATCCGCGAGCGCGCCAGGCTTGGCAGAGGATGCATCGTCGGCAAGAATGTCTACATCGATTTCGAGGTCGTCATCGGCGATTACGTCAAAATTCAGAACAATGCGTCGCTCTATCACGGCTTGACGGTTGAAGATGGCGTGTTTATCGGTCCGCACGCCATCTTCACCAATGATCGCATTCCGCGCGCTATCAATCCCGACGGCTCGCTCAAAGGCGCTGCAGACTGGGTCGTCGGGCGAACCCTGATCCGACGGGGCACGTCCATCGGGGCTGGTGCGATTATCGTGACCGGGGTGACCATCGGCGCGTGGGCATTGTGCGGCGCGGGTGCGGTCGTCACGCGCGACGTGCCGGCGCACGCGATCGTCGTCGGCAACCCGGCGCGTGTTATCGGCTACATTAGCGCTGGCGGCGTGCGCTGCGCTACTCAGGAAGAAGCCATCGAGCGCACGGCGCAGGAACAACAGACCGCTTCGTAGAACGGCCCCTGTGCACAGGTCATACGGGAGAAATGTGATGGAACAGAAACGTGTCAGTGATGTCATGCACTACGGTGTGATTTCGTGCCGGGTCGAGACGCCGGTTGAAGAAGCGCTTGCGCTCATGCAAGAGCATCGCATCCATGCGCTGGTGATCGTTGATGGTCCTGGCCACCTCGCCGGGATTGTGTCGCAGACCGACCTGCTGCGGGTATGGAAGGAGGGGTCGTCATTTGAGGAAGTTATGCGCGGACCGGTCGGCGACATTATGACCCGCAGCGTGGTGACGTGCATGCCCGAAATGGAACTCGACCGCGCCATTCAGTTGCTCAACCGCAACCGCATCCATCGCCTGGTCGTCGTCGAAGAGCGCAACGACGGGCGTTTCTGGCCCGTCGGCATTTTGTCGATGACCGACATTGTGCGTGCGCTGGAGAGCGAAAGGTTGAGTGCGGGCGGGTCTGTGTAGAAGTCATTGCAAAAATGCCGGGTGATGGTACAATGGGAGCACAAGTAGACATAACCTGAATGGCGAACAATTGGCGGTGATCGAACCGCTCATCCCTACGAACAAGAGCAAGCGCGGACGTCCGCGATATGATGACCGCCGGACGTTGAACGGCATCCAGTCTGTGCTGAAAACGGGGTGCGCCTGGGAAGATGCGCCGTCCGAATATGGTTCAGATAGCGCCTGCCAGCGACGATTGAATGAGTGGTCGTCGGATGGAGACCGGGAACGGATGTGACCGCCTTTCTGAGCCAACCGGATGCCGAGGGCAAGTTGGAGCGGGCGCAAGCGTTTCTCGACGGGAGCGTTGTTCCCGCTCAACAAGGCGTTGCAGTCGTGTATATCGATGATTTCATCTGGTTGCCCAATGTCGCCGAGAAACTGGCCAGTAAGCATTGTCTTTTTCAGGAAGAAGTCGAAGAAGTGTTCTTCAACCAGCCACAGTACCGTTTCGTAGAAACGGGGTACAGGTCGGGCGAAGACGTGTATGCAGCATACGGGCAGACGGATGCAGGTCGGTATGTGATTGTGTTTTTCATCTACAAGGCGGCAAATGCCGCTTTGATCTTGAGTGCACGTGATATGGATGCAAAGGAACGCAGACGTTATGAACGAAAATGAAGAGCCGCAACTGACCGGTATTTCAAAAGCGCGAACGATAGACGAGATTGCTGAGTTTTGGGATACGCATAGTCTGGCAGATTATTGGGATCAGACTCGTGAAGTAGTGTTCGAGGTTCGTGCTCAACGCAAATGGCGCGTTGCCCTTGATCCGGAGATTTATGCTCAACTCAAGGTGCAGGCGCGCAGACGAGGTATTACGCCTGAAACGTTGGTTAATCTGTGGCTGCTTGAACGCTTGTCAAGACAGAGCGCGGAGACCGGACATAAAGAAACAATCACCGCTTCCCAATAAAAACTCCTTCTTCTTCTCTGTACCCCATATAAGGATCATGATGCACCGGCGTCCACAAATTACTGAACCAGGCGCCTATCGCCTGCCCGTTAACGAAATTATCCAGGGCGACTGTATTCAGGTCTTGAAAACATTCCCCGAAAAGTTGGTAGACCTGATTTTTGCCGACCCGCCGTACAATCTCCAGCTTCGTCACGAATTGCTTCGTCCCAATCAAACCGTTGTGGACGGCGTCGATGATGCGTGGGATCAGTTTGAGAATATTCAGGAGTATGATGCATTCACCAGAGCCTGGCTCGGTGAATGTCGCAGAGTGCTCAAAGACGACGGAACGATCTGGGTGATCGGCACATACCATAACATCTTTCGCGTCGGGGCAATTATGATGGACCTGGGGTACTGGATATTAAATGATGTCATCTGGCATAAAACAAACCCAATGCCAAATTTCCGCGGTGTTCGCTTTCAGAATGCGACTGAGACATTAATATGGGCAAAGAAGTCCGCCGATCAGAAGAAGTACACGTTCAATTACCATGCCATGAAGCATCTAAATGAAGAGAAACAGATGCAGAACGTCTGGCATATTCCGCTCTGTACCGGTGCGGAGCGAGTGAAGATCAACGGAAAGAAGGCGCACTCGACGCAAAAACCGGAAGCGTTGCTGTATCGGGTGATCCTGGCGTCGAGCAATCCCGGCGATCTGGTGCTCGATCCGTTCTTCGGCTCCGGTACGACCGGCGTGGTTGCGCGAAGACTGAAGCGAACATATATCGGTATCGAACTGGACCCGGCCTACGTTGAGATTGCCAGGAGAAGGATTGAACATACGCCGGTATCATTCTTTGATGACGATCTGCTGGAAACAAAGTCGAAGCGTGACCTGCCGCGTGTTGGTTTTGGTCAGCTTGTTGAGGCGCGCTACATCAGCATTGGTCAGAAGCTCTATTCCGGTGATCGCAGTATTGTGGCGGTTGTCCGGGCAGACTCGCAATTGCAATGGGGCAATATGAGCGGCTCGATCCACAAAATAGCCGCGCTTGCCCAGAATAAGCCCGCCTTCAATGGCTGGGAGTACTGGTACTATGAGGATCAGGCGGGCAATCTTGTCAGCATTGATTGCATTCGTGAACAATATCGAGCAGAGAATGGTCTGATACTAATACGCGGTCATTGCGTATGAGTCCGCTGCACAAAGGCTGAACCACCAAGGACCTGAAGCGCACGAAGGTGAGGAACAATGAAGTGCATGTCCTTCGTGTCCCTTGGTGACCTTCGTGGTTCGCTTTTTGCGGTGAAGTCATGGAAGACTTAACCACCAAGGGCACGAAGTACACGAAGGTGAGGAACAATGAAGTGCATGTCCTTCGTGTCCCTTGGCGCCCTTCGTGGTTGCTGCACAAAGGCTGAACCACCAAGGACACGAAGCGCACGAAGGTGCATAAATATGAAGCGCATGTCCTTTGTGTCCCTTGGTGACCTTCGTGGTTTACAGATTTTTGCAGTGAAGTCAACGAGCACGCGAACATCTTGTCTGACTGACCGAAAGTCAGTATCAGCAAGGGCTTCAGCCCGCCCTTACCCCACCAGCAATGCCAGCGGCTGCTCCAGCAGGCGCTTCACCTCGTTGAGAAACTGCGCAACTTCGGCGCCATCGGTGACGCGGTGGTCCGCCGAGAGAGTCAGCATCATCAGGTGTTTCGCCACCACCTCATCGCTGTCGTCCTTGAACGCCGGGACGCGCCGAATCGCGCCGACCGCCAGGCTCGCCGCTTGTGGCGGCGTGATGAGCGATGTGAACTCAGGAATGCCGTACATCCCTAAATTGCTGATCGTAAACGTGCCTCCCTGGAGCAGATCGGGGGTGATCTTTCCTTCACGCGCCAGTGCCACGATCCGTTTGGTTTCGCGCGCAATCGAACCGAGCGAACGGTCCTGACAGTTGGTGACGACCGGCGCCATCAGTCCGCTCTCCAACGCGACCGCAATTGCGATATTAACCGTCGGATGGCGGATGATTCCTTCATCGCTGTAGGAAGCGTTCAGGTTGGGGAATGCGAGCAGCGCACCGGCGCACGCTTTGACCACCATATCGTTGATCGAGAACTGATCCTCTTTTGACCGGCCAGCATTCGCCTGGGCGCGCAGTGCGAGCGCCGCGCCCATATCCGCTTCGATGGACACGAAGATATGCGGGAACTGCTGCCAGCTTTGCAGCATACGGCGCGCAATAGTTTTGCGCATGTTGCTCAACGGCACGCCGGCGCCCGCCGCCGGTGACACTGCGCTGACCGGTGCAGGCGCAGGCGGCGGGGTGACGGGCGCCGGCGTGGGCGCGACAGCAGGCGCAGGCGGCAGGGTGACAGGCGCAGGGGCAGGCGGCGGGATGACGGGCGCCGGCGTGGGCGCGACAGCAGGCGCAGGCGGCAGGGTGACAGGCGCAGGGGCAGGCGGCGGGGTGGGGGGTGGGACTGGTGCAGCGCCACGCGCAGCCAGATACGCTTCGATATCTTCTTTCACGATGCGTCCGGCCGGACCAGTGCCGCGCACCTGGCGTAGATCGACGCCATATTCGTGCGCCAGGCGACGCGCCAGCGGCGATGCGCGGATCTCTCCTGCTTCCGTCGGAACCGCCTCTGGGACCGGCGCGGGTGTGACGGGTGCAGGCGCCTCGGCAACCGGCGCAGGAGCGGCGGGTGCAGGCGCCTGCGCGCCATTCCCGCCATCGAGTCGGGCAATGACTGCATTGACCGGCGCGGACTGCCCTTCCTGTACGACGATTTCGGTCAGAATGCCTGACGCAAACGCCTCGATCTCGATAGTGACCTTATCCGTCTCGATTTCGGCAATCGGCTCGCCATTGCGAACCTCGTCACCCGGCTTCTTCAGCCAGCGGACGATCGTGCCCTCCTGCATGTCGAAGCCCATCTTGGGCATGGTAATGTCGGGCATAGGTATCTCCAATTACGACAGCGTCTTTCGGATCGCATCGACGATCCGATCAACAGTCACAACAGTCTGCAACTCCAGATTCTTCGAGTAGGGCATAGGAACTTCACGGAAGTTGACCCGTGCAATCGGCGCGTCGAGATAATCGAAGCCATGCTCATACAGGCGCGCCGCAATCTCGGCGCTCGTACCGAACGATTGCCAGTCCTCCGTCACCACCACGGCGCGGTTGGTCTTTTTGAAACTTTCGAGCGCCACACTCATATCGAGCGGTCGCAGCGTGCGGAGATCGACGATCTCGACCTCAATGCCGTCGCGCGCAAGGATATTGGCAGCCTGCTGCGACAGATGGACCATACGCGAGTAAGTGACGACCGTAATGTCGCGCCCTTCGCGCGCCAGGCGCGCTTTGCCCAGCGGAACGGTATACCTCTCTTCGGGAACCTCGCCTTTGACCGTGTACATCAGCGTGTGCTCGATGAACACCACCGGGTCGGGGTCTTCGATGGCCGCCTTCAGCATGCCCTTCATATCATAGGGTGTCGCCGGCGCGACGACCTTGAGACCCGGCATATGGGCGAAGTACACATCGAACGACTGCGAGTGGGTGGCGGAAAGTTGTGTCCAGCCATTGGTTGTGCGCAGCACCATTGGCACCGTCATCTGGCCGCCAAACATGGCGTAGATTTTGGCGGCGTGGTTGAAGAGCATATCGAACGCCAGAAGTGAGAAGTTAACCGACATAATCTCGGCAATCGGACGCATACCGACCATCGCCGCGCCAATGGCGATGCCGACGATGCCCGACTCGGCGATGGGCGCGTCACGGATGCGCTCAGGTCCGTACTGTTCGAGGAAACCGGCAGTGACGCCATAGGTGCTGCCGTAGTGTCCGATATCTTCTCCGATAATGAAGACGCGCTCGTCCTGCATCGCCTCGTGCAATGCCTGGCGCAGCGCCTCGCGAACTGTCATGATCGGCATAGTTATTCTCCGTGAATGGGCGGATCAACAGCGATGGGAGCGGCATAAACGCCAGCCTGCATAATCCATTCGCGCCCCGGCTCCGGGCTTTCGTCGGCGAAGCGCACCGATGCTTCGACCTGATCATCGATGATGCGGTCAATGTCGCGCAGTTGCTGTTCCGTGGCGATTCCCTCATTCAACAGCAGGGCGCGGAGTCGGGCAATCGGATCATTGCGCCGGTAACGCTCGATATCTTCCTTCGAGCGATACTTCTGCGTATCCTGCGCTGAGTGACCGCGGAAGCGGTAGGTCATCGCTTCGAGCAGCACCGGACCTTTTCCCGAACGCGCATGCTCGACGGCGCGCAGCGCCGCTTCGTGCATCACCAGCACATCGTTGCCATCCACCCGTTCGGCTTTCATATCGAACGCGCACGCCTTACGGTAGATCTCGGTCACCGACGAGTGAACCTCCAGTGGTGTGCCCATCGCATAGAGATTATTTTCGCACACAAAAATCACCGGCAGTTTCCAGAGTTGTGCGAAGTTGAGCGACTCGTAGAACTCGCCGCCGTTGGTGGCGCCATCGCCGAAAAACACCATCACGACCGAGTCCCTGTGCTGCATTTTCATGCCGAGCGCCACGCCGACCGCCAGCGGCAGATGGCTGCCGACGATCGCATACCCACCCCAGAAGTTCTTGCGCACGTCTGCAAAGTGCATCGAACCGCCTAACCCTTTGGAGCAACCGGTCACTTTGCCGAACAATTCCGCCATGAGCGCGTTGATGTCGAGGCCGCGCGCAATAGCATGGCCGTGGTCGCGGTAATGGGTGAAGATATGATCGTCCGGGCGCAGGGCGGAAATGGCGCCGACCGCCGTCGCCTCTTCGCCAATGTACAGATGGAGAAAACCGCCGATTCTGGCTTTGGTATACATCTCCTGACACTTCTCCTCGAAGCGTCGGATCAGCGTCATTTGCCGGTAGTAATCGATCAGCGTCGCTGCGTCGAGACCGGAGTTGCTCGAGAGGGCTGGCGACGCGCCAGACGAGTTGTGTCCATGGTCATCGTGGTGCGCCATAAGGTTTTCATCTCCCTTAATGTATGCGTCACATACGCCGTAGGCGCAGAGCGCGGCTGTATCCAAGAGCCATCGATGGACCGGGAACGCGGGTGTACCGCTGTTACACACACGCCCTATGCATGCATGATGCACCTGTAATTAGCGACGCAGAGTTATTCGGATGGGTGTCAAGAGCGATGACGTGGCGGAGACACGTTATCGCGGGCGGTGATTGTTCGATTGTATCTTCCTGCATGCATCTTCGGCATGCAGGAACGAGTTCTCACACCTATCTGCGCCGGTCGGCGACCGGTTGCGAATATTCCATAAACAGCGCCTCACCCTGGATCACCCGCACCAGTTCATCGAGCGTCAGGCGCGAGAGCGAGCGCGGCGGCGCTTTCGGTGTGCCGCAGAGCAGCATCCGCTTTCCCGGATGCAAATACCAGTCCGCGTCGCGGTCAACGATCCGCAGATCATGGTAAACCGGCGACAGATCGACGTTCGATCGCGATCGGGCAGCAATGCCCATCCACCCCTGTTGGTTGCGGTACGCATAGAGCACCGCGCCGTGACGATACGCCAGTTTACTCGACCCGCCATCGTCGCCGTCGAGGGCGATCCCCAATCCCCAGGGCGTATCGAACTCCACGTGGCGCGCAAACGCCTTTTCGAGGCGGATCTGGCGCTGCTCGTGCTCATACCATGCATCCAGGTTGGGCAGCATCGCGTAAGCCACGTGATGAGGGCGATTAGGGAACAGCAGATTATAGCCGGCAACCAGCGCATTGACGTTGAAAAACCCCTGTGAGCCGCGGGGCGCGGATGCGTTGTCAATCTGATTGACCTGCTCGACCAGACGGGCAAGCGCCTCATCGTCGGGAGCAATGCTGCGGCGCACCAGTTCGGCGGCGCATAGCCCCTGCAACTCCGGCGCGTGATGGTCGAACCGTCCACCGCCCGTATCAACATGGATGATGTGGGGATCCTCGTCGGCTGGTCGATTATGCAGCGTCTGACCGGCAGGGACGAATTGAAGCGCAGCATTGTGTGCGCCGCCGAATCGCACCAGAATCCAAATTGCCGTCAGGCAATCGAGATCCGGAGCGAGATGTCCCACAATGGTGGTCAGCTGCTCCACGGTGACGAATCTCGCTTTCCAGACCTACCGGCGGGTACGCGCCCTGCGCTGACATGCAGGAGGAGCATCAATCCAACTTGAAAGTATATCAGAAAACCGGCGATCTGGCAATGCGGTTTCGGGCGTAGAACTGACATATTCCTGGGGGACAGTTGCATACCGTTGCGCTTGCGTTTTGCATGTGAACGCCGTATAATACCACAGAGTCCCGCGCATCTATTCGCCCTCTGGCGCATACCGCCTTGTGCCGCCGGGATAAGGAAAGGGCATGGAACAGCAAGAACAGGCTGCCACAAACCATCAACAGGCGAACGCTACTCAATCGTTCGGCAACGGCGACGCTGCGAATGGTCAGTCCGCCGATCAGCGCGACGACCAGGAATTGATGGAGCAGTTCCTCGCCAATCCTGCTCACGACTACCGCAATCTGCAATACGGCGATACCGTTGATGGCATCATCATGCGCGTCAGCCGCGATGAGATTCTGGTGGACATCGGCGCCAAAGCCGAGGGTGTAGTGCCCGCCAGGGAAATGCAATCGCTCTCTGAAGAAGACCGGGCTGCGTTGAAACCGGGCGATCCATTGCTGGTCTTTGTTGTTCAGTCGGAAGACAAAGAGGGCCGGGCGACCCTCTCGATCGACCGGGCGCGCCAGGAGAAGAGCTGGCGCCGCTTGCAGCAGTGCTACGACACCGGCGAAGTGATCGAAGCCAGGGTGATCAACTACAACAAAGGCGGATTGCTGGTCAATCTCGATGGCGTGCGCGGTTTTGTGCCCTCTTCGCAGGTCAGCGGTATCAGTCGCGGCTCCGAGACGCAGAAGCAGTCGGAGATGGCGCGCATGGTAGGGCAGACGCTGGCGTTGAAAGTGATTGAGATCAATCGCAATCGCAATCGGTTGATCCTTTCGGAACGCCAGGCGGCGATGGATGCGCGTGAAGGGCGGAAAGGCGAGTTGCTGTCGGCGCTGAAAGAAGGCGATATTCGCAAAGGCGTCGTCACATCCGTGTGCGACTTTGGAGCGTTTGTCGATATAGGCGGCGCCGATGGTCTGGTGCATCTTTCGGAGCTTTCCTGGAGCCGGGTTAAACATCCGAGCGAGATCCTGAAGCCGGGCGACAAAGTGCAGGTGTATGTGCTCAGCATCGATAACGAGCGGAAGCGGATTGCGCTTTCGCTAAAGCGCACCCAGCACGAACCGTGGGCCACAGTTGGTGAACGCTATCACATCGGCCAGATGGTCGAGGGGGTGGTAACGCAACTGGCGCCTTTTGGCGCATTCGTGCGGATCGAGGACGGGGTCGAAGGACTGATCCACGTGTCTGAGATGGGTGATGGGCGCATCCAGCATCCACGCGATGTGCTGCAGGAGGGCGACGTGGTGCAGGCGCGCATCATCCGTATCGACCCGGCGCGGAAACGCATCGGTTTGAGCACGCGCCAGTCTTCCGATGATCAGAGCACGCGCCAGTCATCCGACGATGAAGAGTCCGATGTTGGTGAGTGAATGCCGTCGGCGGCGGGATGCTAGGTAGCCGGCAACCTCAGGCTTCCAGTCATAACTCTTGGTTGTAACAACGCTAGGGAGAACTGCTATGTCCGAGCGGGTATACGATAAGTTTACAAAGCGCGCCAAACAGGTGTTGCAAATCGCTACCGAAGAGGCGCGTGCGTTCAATCACCCCTACATTGGCACCGAGCACATCCTGCTCGGTCTGATTCGTGAGGGTGAGGGGGTTGCGGCGCGGGTGCTTGATGAACTTGGCGTCAAACTCGCCCAGGCGCGCCACGCCGTTGAGTTCATCGTCGGTCAGGGGGAGGGCCCGCCACGACAGGACCAGGATCTTACCGCGCGCGCCAAGAAGGTGATCGCCTATGCAGTCGAAGAAGCCAAGCGCCTGAACCATCACTATATCGGTACTGAGCACCTGCTGCTCGGATTGGTGCGGAACGGTGAAGGCGTGGCAACCGGCGTTCTTGATATTCTCGGCGTATCGCTCGAGCAGGTGCGCACGAATGTGATGCGCGTGCTGCGCCAGGGCGCCGGCGCCGGTCTCGAACGTCCCGGTGCTGCGTCTTCGGGTGCGTCACAGTCGTCGCAGCGCCAGAGCAAGACGCCGTACCTCGATGCACTCGGCACCGATCTGACGGAGATGGCGGAAGCCGGACGCCTTGATCCGGTCATCGGTCGCCAGCATGAAATCGAACGGGTGATCCAGATTCTCAGCCGCCGCACGAAGAACAACCCGGCGCTGATCGGCGAGCCGGGCGTCGGCAAGACGGCAATTGTCGAGGGGTTGGCGCAGCGGATCGTTGCGGGCGAGGTGCCGGACAGCATCAAGGGCAAGCGAGTGGTGACGCTCGATATGGGCGCGCTCGTCGCCGGCACCAAATATCGCGGTCAGTTCGAGGAGCGCCTGAAGCGGGTCGTCGATGAAATCAAGGAAACGCGCTGCATTCTGTTTATCGATGAGTTCCATACCATCATCGGCGCCGGCGGCGCAGAAGGCACGCTCGACGCTGCCAATATTCTGAAGCCGGCGCTGTCGCGCGGCGAACTACAGACTATCGGCGCTACGACGCTCGATGAGTATCGCAAGTATATCGAGCGCGATGCAGCCCTCGAACGGCGCTTCCAACCAGTGATGGTCGATCAGCCGACGGAAGAAGAGACGATCGAAATCTTGCGCGGCATCAAGAGTCGCTACGAAGATTTCCATCAGTTGCAGATCTCCGATGAGGCGATCAAGGCGGCGGCGCACCTCTCGGCGCGCTATGTGCCCGACCGCTTCCTGCCGGATAAGGCGATTGACCTGATCGATGAGGCGGCGGCGCGCGTTCGTATGACGCGCTCGGCGACCCCGCCCTCGTTGCGTGATGCGCTGCGCGGCCTGGAGGCGATTCGGAAGGAGCGTGAGGCGGCGATCGAGGACGAGCAATTCGATCTTGCCGCCGATCTCCGCGAGCGCGAAGAGCGCATGATGGCGCGTATCCAGAAGATCGAAGCCGAACTCGGCATTGGGAGCGATGCCCATCTCATGGAGCGCCCCTATGTCACCGAAGAAGACATCGCCGAAGTCGTCGGGATGTGGACGGGCATTCCGGTTAAGCGTCTGAAGGGGGACGAAACAACTCGCCTGCTTCAGATGGAAGAGTATCTGCATAGCCGCGTCGTCGGGCAGCACGAGGCGATTGTGACCATCGCCAAAGCCGTGCGTCGCGCGCGGGCAGGGCTGAAGGATCCCAAGCGTCCGATTGGCTCGTTCATTTTCCTTGGTCCGACCGGCGTCGGTAAGACCGAACTGGCAAAAGCGCTCGCCGAGTTTATGTTCGGCTCGGAAGAGCACCTGATCAAGATTGATATGTCCGAGTTCCAGGAGCGCCATACAACGTCGCGTCTCGTCGGTTCGCCTCCCGGATACGTGGGGTATGGCGAAGGCGGGCAGTTGACCGATGCGGTGCGGCGCAAGCCGTACTCGGTGGTGCTCTTCGATGAGATCGAGAAAGCGCACCCCGATGCCTTCAACCTGCTGCTCCAGGTGCTGGAGGACGGTCACCTGACGGATGGCAAGGGGCGACGGGTCGATTTTCGCAATACCATTATCATCATGACCTCGAACGTCGGCACCGAGCATATCCGGCGCGCGTCGCGCATCGGGTTCTCCGGGTACGGCGCCGGCAGCGAATTGGACAACGAGGATATTCGCAAGAAGGTGGACGATGCGCTCAAGCAGTTGTTCCGCCCCGAGTTCCTCAACCGCATCGACGCGACGATTATCTTCCACGCGCTGACCAACGACGAGATCCGGCAGATCACGCGGTTGATGCTCAAGCGCGTGCAGGAGCAACTCAAGGAGCACAACCTGACGCTCGAGATCACCGACGAAGCCTGCGATCTGCTGGCGAAGCGCGGCTACGATCCGGCATATGGCGCACGTCCGCTGCGCCGCATTATTACGAACCTGATCGAAGATCCGCTCTCGGAAGGCGTACTGGAGGGTCGCTTCCACTCCGGCGATAAGGTGCTGGTCGATGTGGCGACGCTGGACAATGGCGAACAGTATCTCCGCCTGCGTCCGGCGCGCGAAGTGGAGGAGACGCAAACCGTAGAAACGGAGACGGTCGAAGTCTCAGGTTAATCCAGACCAACCGGGCAGACCTTTCATTCCCGCAGCCGAAGCAGTTCTAAACGACTGCTTCGGCTCGGTTCTTTTGTTGGCGGGACGCAAAAACTCCGTGATATAATGGAACATATGAGCGTCAGGTGATTGACTGGCTTCGACAGGCTCAGCCAACGTCAGCCGCGCCACGTCCTTGAGTGTCCAGATTTTGGTGATCGCTCTATTAGGGGGGTATGCCGGTGGCAAAAATGCGCACGGTATTCGTCTGCCAGCAGTGCGGCTCGCAGCAGTCGCGCTGGATGGGGCGTTGCCCGGATTGTGGAACGTGGGATAGCCTGGTTGAACAGACCGAACGGCGCGACCCCGCCGCCCGCAGTCGGAGTGTCGCTCCAGGTTCACAGAGCCGTCCGGTTGGGTTGCGCGATGTTGCTATCGGCGGCTTTACGCGCCTGCCGGTGCTGGGAAGCGAGTTTGTCGGGGTGCTTGGCGGCGGTCTGGTGCCCGGCAGCGTGGTGTTGATCGGCGGCGAACCGGGGATTGGCAAGAGCAGTCTGCTGCTGCAAGCCGCTGCGCATTTTGCGGAACACGTCGGTTCAGCGCTGTATGTGTCGGCGGAAGAGTCTGTCCAGCAGATCAAACTGCGCGCTGCGCGCATGGGGCTTGAACCGGAACGCCTGCTCGTCTACTCCGAAACCAACCTGAACGCCATCCTCGATCAGATTGCAGCGGTCAAACCGCAGCTTGTGATCGTCGACTCGATCCAGACGGTCTACCTGGAGGAGTTGAGCTCCGCTGCGGGGAGCGTCAGCCAGGTGCGCGAAGGGGCGCTGCGCCTGTTGCGACTCGCCAAGGAACATGCCATTCCGATGTTCCTGGTCGGTCATGTCACGAAAGAAGGCGCGATTGCGGGACCGCGCGTGCTCGAGCACATCGTCGATGTGGTGCTCTACCTGGAAGGGGATCGCTTCCACCAGTACCGCCTGTTGCGCAGCGTCAAGAATCGCTTTGGCTCGACCGACGAGGTCGGCGTCTTTGAGATGACAGCGCAGGGATTGCGCGAAGTGCAGAATCCGTCGCAGGCGTTTCTCTCAGAGCGCACCACCAATGCGCCCGGATCGGCCGTAGCGGTGACGATGGAGGGGACGCGCCCGATTCTGGTCGAGGTGCAGGCATTGACTGCCAGCAGCGCCAACGCGCAACCGCGCCGCACCGCGAACGGCTTCGATATGAACCGGCTGTTAATGCTGGTTGCAGTGCTGACCAAGCGGGTCGGATTGCCATTGTTCAATCAGGATGTCTATGTTAACATTGTCGGCGGTCTGCGTATTGATGAACCGGCAGTCGATCTGGCGGTTGCGATCGCAATTGCGTCATCGTTCCGCAATCTGTGCGTGCGCCAGGATCTCGCCATGGTCGGCGAGGTCGGACTGGCAGGAGAGTTGCGCAGCGCCGGGCAGTTGGAACGACGCCTTACCGAAGCGTCGGGGCTGGGTTTTACCTGCGCCCTGTGCCCGGAAACCGCCCATCCGCCGCGTGTGGATGGTCTCGGCATCGTGATGGCGCGCGCACTCGCCGATGCAATTGGGATCGCGTTGTATGATGGCGTCACCTGTGCTCATGAGAATCAGTCTTAATTTTGTTGTTCGCCTGATTGGGATGTTCGCATTGGGGTATCTGGGATTTCGCATTGGCATCGCGCTATCGGGTGAACCTCCAAACGCGACTGAGGCGCTGGCGACCCAACTGCTGGCGCTGGCAGGCGCCGGGTTAGGACTGTTGACCACCCATCGCTGGACGGTCGAGCCGGTCCGTGATCTGATCCGCCATATGCAGAGCGTGTCGATTACTGAATTGATGGCGATTGTATTTGGCGCTCTGGTTGGATTGATCTTTGCCGTGCTTCTGTCGTTTCCACTGGCGCAACTGCCCCCGCCGTTGGGTCAGTTTGGGTCGGTGATTGTTGCCGGTGCGCTGGCGTATCTTGGCGCGATCCTCTTCTCCAGCCGCAAGAAAGATATTGCAGACCTGCTCCTCGCCTCGCGGCGCGGCTCCTTCTCCTGGTTCCAACAGGTCGGCGATGCGATCCATCCGCCATACCGCTACCTGATCGACACCTCGGCGATTGTTGATGGGCGTATTGCTGCTGTGGCGCAGACGGGCTTCATCGATGGAACATTGCTGGTGCCCGACTTTGTGTTGCACGAACTGCAATCGCTGGCGGACTCCGCTGATGAACTACGGCGGATGAAAGGGCGTCGCGGGCTTGAAATTCTCAATACGATGCAGAAGCAGTCGCATAGCGCCGTTGAGGTTTTGAATGTGGAAGTTCCAGGTGCAATCGACGTGGACGAGAAACTCGTCATTCTGGCGCGCCAGTATCGTTGCCCCGTGATTACGAACGACAACAATCTGGGGCGGGTTGCGGAACTCCAGGGAGTCAAAGTACTGAGCCTGAACCATCTTGCAGATGCGGTTCGTCCTCCGGTCGTCCCTGGTCAAGATCTGCGTGTGACGATCCGCGACATCGGGCGGGAGCGCGAGCAGGGCATTTCGTTTCTGGAAGATGGTACGATGGTGGTTGTCGAGGATGCACGGCGCCTGATCGGGCGTGAGGTGGATACGATCGTCACGCGCGTCTATCAGACGCAGACCGGCCGCATTGTGTTTGCACAACTGCGCCTCGAGAATGTGCCAAAGTAGAGGCGGGTCTGAGACCCGCCTGGGTGCGGGTGGTCGGGGCGGGTCTGAGACTCGCCCTTGTGGATCGGCGGGACGGTCGGGGCGGGTTGTCAGGGCGGGTCTCAGACCCGCCCTTACCCGTCTTCCGTGCCCTCGTATGATGAGACGTGCAGGATATGATACGATAACACACAGGGCGTTGTGCGCCCCCGTCAGTAGTGAGCAGGAGACGGATTGTATGGATCTTTCGTCGTTGAACACGTCTTTGTCTGTCAGAGCCGATATTCCTGGCCCGCGCGCTGCGGCTCTGGTTGCCCGCGATCAGAAGATTTTTGCGCCGTGTATGGGCCGGGTGTACCCGTTTGTGATGGAACGCGGCTCGGGGTGCGAGGTGTGGGATGTCGATGGCAACCGTTACCTGGATTTCAATGCCGGGATTGCCGTCGTCGCCGCCGGGCACTCGCATCCGCGGATTGTGCGCGCTGTCCAGGAACAGGCGACCCGCTTCATTCACATGGCGGCCACCGATTTCTACAACGAGCCAATGGTGACGCTGGGCGAAAAACTGGTTGCTACCATGCCGCGCGATTATGACTGGCAGGTGTTTCTGGCAAACTCCGGCGCCGAAGCGATTGAAGCGGCAATCAAACTGGCGCGCTACGCCACCGGTCGTCAGGGTGTTATCGCCTTCTTTGGCGGGTTTCACGGGCGTTCCTACGGCGCACTGTCGCTGACCGCTTCGAAACCGGTGCAACGGCGCGGCTATTTCCCGCTGGTTCCGGGTACGTTCCATGCCTTCTACGCCAATCCGTATCGCCCGCCATTCAATGTCGATCCGTCGCATGTCGCCGAGGCATGTCTGTCGTACATCGAAGACACCCTCTTCCGCACGGTGGCGCCGCCGCACGATATTGCGGCGATAGTCGTCGAGCCGATCCAGGGTGAAGGCGGGTATGTGGTTCCGGCGCCAGGGTTTCTCTGCGGGTTGCGCCGGTTGTGCGATCACTACGGCATTCTGCTGATTCTTGACGAGGTGCAGAGCGGCGTGGGTCGCACCGGAACTATGTGGGCATTCGAGCAGGAATGCCCCTCCGATACATCTGGCGCGTGTGTGGCATGCGGTTGTGCGCAACCCGCCGGCTGCATTCCCGATATTCTGGCGACTGCCAAGGGGTTAGGCGGCGGTGTGCCGATTGGCGCTATTGTGGCGCGCAAAGCGTTCACAGCGCTATGGGAGCCTGGATCGCACGGCAACACATTCGGCGGGAATGCACTGGCGTGTGCTGCCGCCAACGAGGTGCTCGATCTGGTGCGCCACAAACTCGCTGCCAACGCGGCGCATATCGGTGCACACCTGATGCGGGGATTGCGCACCCTCCAGCAACGCTACCAGGTGATCGGCGATGTCCGTGGACGTGGTCTGATGATCGGCATTGAATTTGTCAAAGATCGGGAAACACGCGAACCGGCGCGGTCGCTGGCGCAGCGCGTGATGGAGGAAGCATTCCATCGCGGCCTGCTGATCCTGACCTGCGGCGCCTCGACGATCCGCCTTTGCCCGCCGCTGGTGCTCACCGAAGCGCAGGTCGATGAAGGACTGACGATCTTCGAGACGGCGCTGCGCGCCAGTTTATAGCAATCAGCCAACCGTGTACGCTGGCGGTGTCATCGGCGGTTGCGGTCGCTGGCGCACCGCCAGCCATCCTCCGAGCGCGCCGAGCGCGACCGCGAAGAGCAGATGGATCAGACCGGCACAGAACCCGATCAGCGGTCCCATGATGTTGATCAGGGAGCGAATGTCGTCGCTGGTCAACCCGGAAGCCGGTTGCTGTTCTTCGATCTGTCGCAACACTTCTTCGAACAATGCCGGGTCATTCTGGATGATGAGGAACGCCACGATCCAGAAGATCACCGACCCGATCAACGCTCCGACTCCGGAAATGCCGCCTGCCAGCGTCCCACTGCCCACTCCCGCCGTCGGACCGCTCCAGCGCACGCCAATGTACCCTGCAATCGCACCCAACGCCATCGATGCCACTGGACCGCAACAGAACACGCCTATTGCCGGAATGAAGGAGAAACCGACCACCGCAACGATGCTGATAATTGCAAAAATGAGTCCTGACTTAAGGCCGCCAGACATGTGTCCTCCCTCTCGTTTAAGGTGACCGTCATCACTGGATGCCGACTCGACGGTGCGTAGGCTCTGGTGTGGTTGCCACACCACCGGTTGCCGCGCCAACCGCAGGGGGGACGGTCACCTGCGCTAGGTCGGGCAGGCGCACCCCGCTGAGATTGCCCGCCGCCAGGTGTGGTTGCCGCCCCAACCGCACGGTCACCTATTGTACCACGCAGCAATTGACACGCTGCGTTCTATCCCCTAGAATGGCAAAGCCCTGAAACCAGCGTTCTGAACTCTGATCGATGCACGCACATGACGAAGATCCCCGCTGTTCTATCGCTTGATGGCGCCTGGAAACTGCTGCCGGTCGATACGTTTCGTCAGGGGTTCTATCCATCTGACGACGAGACCTGGCTGACGCAGGATATACCGGCGCACTGGCAACAACATCCGCTGCTGGAACGCTACGCGGGATGTATGGTCTATCGCCGACGGTTTGCTCTGCCGGATATGTCGGCGGGCAACTCTGATCAGCCGCCGATCAGATACTTCCTGCGCTTCAATGGGGTGTTTTACTGGGCGCAGCCCTATTTCAACGGCGTTGATCTTGGGCGTCATGAGGGGTATTTCGAGCCGTATGAGCGTGAGGTGTCTGCCTGGATTGCACCGGAGAACGAGATTGTTGTCGAGGTCGAGTGCCCCGACGAAGCCAATAAATCGGGCAAGCGCCTGATCACCGGCATTTTCTCGCACTGGGATTGCATGGATCCGCTCGCCAACCCCGGCGGCGTCTGGTTGCCCGTCGAACTGATCGCCGCCGGTCCGGTGCGGGTGCGCGAGGTGGTGTTGCACACCGAAGCGGCTGGCGAGTCGCTGGCGGAACTGCGCTTCCGCGCGGTCTTCGATACGGATGCGGCGCGGGATGTAACCCTGCGCTGGACGTTTGCGCCGGTCAATTTTGCAGGGGCGGTTCAGACGATCGAGCAGCGTCGCGCGCTGGCTGCCGGAGAACACGAGGTCGCCGGGGTGCTGCTGGTGAGTGACCCGCATCTCTGGTGGCCTCACGATATGGGAGCGCCGAATCTCTATGCAGTGACGCTCGAAGCGCTCTGCAACGGCGTGGTTTCCGATGCGCGCACCTTTCGCTTTGGCATCCGTACATTCGAATTGCACGACTGGACACCGTATCTCAACGGGACGCGTTTCTTCGTCAAAGGGAACAATTATCCGCCGACTGATGTGCGTATTGCGACCACGACGCGCGAACGGTGCATTGAGGACCTGCGCCTGGCGCGTGCGTGCCATATGAACATGCTGCGGGTGCACGGGCACATCGCGCATCCGGCGCTCTACGACGCTGCCGATGAGATGGGCATGCTGCTCTGGCAGGATTTCCCGCTGCACTGGCTCTACCGCCGCGATGTGCTGCCCGAGGCGCGCCGTCAGGCGCGCGCCATGGTGCGTTTGCTGGGCAACCACCCATCGGTGGCGCTCTGGTGTATGCATAACGAACCGGTGTACGTCGTCGATACCCGCGATGAACGGATGCTGACACGCATGCGCACGTATGCGTCGGTGTTTGTCTTTAGCTGGAACCGTGATGTTATGGATAGCGAGTTGAAGCGGGTAGTCGAGCGGGAAGATCGCAGACGACCGGTGGTGCGTTCGTCGAACGAGTTTCCCATTCCGGGCATTCGTGCCGGCGCCAGCACCCACTTCTACTATGGTTGGTACAAGATGTACGGTCGCCTCGAAGCATGGGAACCGCTGATCCGCCGCTTCCCGCAACTGGTGCGCTTTGTCACTGAGTTCGGCGCACAGAGTTTCCCGAACGTCGAGAGTTGCGTCAGGTTCATGGACGCCGACATCAGGCGTATCAATTGGCAACGCCTCATTGAGCGCCATCAGTTTCAGGCGGACATCATGGCGCACTGGTACGACTGGCGCGCTGCGCGTTCGCTGGAGGAACTGGTGCAGATGTCGCAAGAGTATCAGGTGAAGGTCAATCGCCACTACATCGACCGGTTGCGGTTGCGCAAGTATCGTCCGACTGGCGGCATCATGCCGTTCATGTTCCATGATGCCAACCCCTCGGTCTCCTGGTCGATCATCGACTACTGGCGCATTCCAAAACGTTCGTACCACGCTATGCGCCTGGCGTTCAGCCCGCAGTATATCTTCACCGTGCTGGAAAAAGAAACGCTTACCCTCAATGAAGCGCTCGATCTGCCGGTCTATGTGGTCAACGACGCGCACCGCGACCTTGCCGTGACAGCGGCCGCACGCCTGGTCGGTCCTGGCGATGCAGTTCTGGCGACTGTCGAGCGATCCTTCACGTTGCCTGCCGATTGTATGGCGATGGAGGTCGAACGGTTGCGCCTGATCCCGTCGGACCCTGGAACATATCGTCTGGAGTTGGCGCTGGAGGGCGATGTAGCAGAAACAGTCGTCAATACCTATGCTGTTCATGTCTCGGCTGGTTAGAAAGGAATCGTCCATGCTCGACAAAGCCCATGCTCTTGCACCTGAAATCATTCGTTTGCGCCGCGAGATTCACGCGCATCCCGAACTCGCATTCCAGGAAGTGCGGACCGCCCAACTGGTTGCAGAGACGCTGCGTGAGATCGGCGGCATCGACATCCGCACCGGCGTCGGCAAAACCGGCGTCGTCGGGCAACTGGGAACCGGCGATGGACCAACGATTGGCATCCGCGCCGATATGGATGCGCTGCCGATCAATGAGGCGACCGGTTTGCCGTTCGCCTCGCAGAATCCGGGAGTGATGCACGCATGTGGTCACGATGCGCACACTGCCATTCTGCTCGGCGTTGCGCACCTGCTCAAACAGGAGTTTGCTGAAGGCAATCTGCGCGGCAATGTGCGGTTCCTGTTCCAGCCAGCCGAGGAAGCGCAGGACGAAGAAGGTCTCAGCGGCGCGCCGCGGATGATCAACGATGGCGCGCTCGATGGCGTCGATCATGTCATCGCGCTGCACGTCGACTCCGGGCTGCCGGTGGGGAACATCACTATCCGCGAAGAAGCGAGTTCGGCGGCGGTCGACTCGTTCCGTGGGTGGATTACCGGCAGCGGCGGGCATGGCGCCTATCCACATCTGGGGACGGATCCACTCTGGATGCTGTTGCCGGTGATGCAGGCGCTGCATGGGATTGTGGCGCGTCGCATCAACCCAATGCATCCGGCAGTCGTCAGCCTCGGGGTGGTGCGTGGCGGTACGGCGTCGAACGTCATTCCCGCCGAGGTGTATCTGGAAGGCACGCTGCGCAGTTTCGACCCGCAGGTGCGCGAGCAGTTGATTGCCGAGGTAGAGCGTGCTTTCGCTGTCGCACGCGCCGTTGGCGGTGATTATCGGCTGGAAATCGAGCGGGGCTACCCCGCCGGGCACAACGATGCCACGGTCAGCGAGTGGATTTCAGCAACCATTACCGACCTGATCGGCGCCGATGCGATTGACCGCAGCCGCACCGGTATGGGTGCAGAGGATTTCGCCTACATGACGCAGAAAGCGCCTGGAGCGATGTTCATGCTCGGCGCGGCAGTTGATGATGGCGTGAGCCGCAGGCATCACACCCCGATCTTCGACATCGACGAGCGCGCATTGCCGATCGGCGCCGCTATTCTCGCCGAAACCGCGCGGCGTTACCTGGCGGGAGAGGTGGGGCGATAAACGCCATAAGGTGGAGAGGCCATAACATAAGAAGGTGGAGACGTTGCATTGCAACGTCTCCCCCATGATCATGACCACCTACAATTCGATCTTCGTGCCAAGCACCTGGAGGAACTTCGCAATCCATTCAGGATGCGCGGGCCAGGCGGGCGCCGTCACCAGGTTGCCGTCGACATGCGCTTTGTTGGCTGGAATATCGACATACTGGCCCCCGGCGCGGTTGACATCCGGACCAACCGCTGGATACGCAGAGCACGACTTGCCCTCCAGGACGCCTGCCGCCGCCAGAACCTGCGCGCCGTGGCAAATGGCGGCAATTGGCTTGTTGGCAGCCGCAAAGTGACGGACGATGTCCAGCACCTTCTCGTTCAGGCGAATATACTCCGGCGCGCGCCCGCCAGGGATCACCAGCGCGTCGTAATCCTCAGCCCGAACCTCGGCAAATGTCGCGTTCAGTGCGAAGTTGTGTCCTGGCTTCTCGCTGTACGTCTGATCGCCCTCGAAATCGTGAACCGCTGTGCGTACCTTGTCGCCTGCCTGCTTATCGGGGCAGACGGCATGGACGTTGTGACCGACTGCCAATAGCGCCTGGAATGGCACCATCACCTCGTAGTCCTCAACGTAATCGCCGACAAGCATCAAGATGTTCTTCGCCGCCATTGGGAGACTCCTTTCTGCTCCGTTGCACGTTTGCTGTTGCTTTGGGTGCGGCACCATTATACCTGAATCTTTGGAAATGTTGAGAACCGAGAACCGAGAACTGAGAACCAAGAACCAGGAACAGGTCAGGGATTCGGGAGTAGGGAGCAGGGAGTGGGCAATGGGGACTCACCTTTCCACCTTCCACCTTCCCACGCGCCACGTGCCACGACCACCTTCCACCTTCCCACGTGCAATGCGCACCATGCAACGCAAGGGCGCGCCAGCGGCGCCCCTACGACAACCGGCAACCTTCGCACTGGAGACGTTGCGATGCAACGTCTCTACTGATTCACCTCTCGCCTC
>NZ_JBYNRX010000075.1:0-21237 GCF_057785375.1 Roseiflexus sp. | reverse complement strand
TCGCTGCCTGCTGTGCGCGTGGGCGCTCCCCTACAACCTCTCCGCCTCCCCACGTTCAACGTTCGCCTCTCGCCTCACACCTCTCGCCTCTCACCTCTCACCTCTCACCTCTCACCTCTCACCTCTCACCTCTCACCTCTCGCCTCTCGCCTCTCGCCTCACACCTCACACCTCACACCTCACACCTCACACCTCACACCTCACACCTCACACCTCACACCTCACACCTCACACCTCACACCTCACACCTCACACCTCACACCTCACACCTCACACCTCTCACCTCTCGCCTCCCTTGAACTCCCCCAATGGAAACACCGGTATCATCTGCTCTTCGACCCAGTGGAGCGCATCAACCGGCGTCATGCCCCAGTTCGTCGGGCAGGTGGAGAGCAATTCGACCAGCGCAAACCCACGACCGTTCATCTGACACTCGAATGCAGTGCGCAGCGCCTTCTTCGCGCGGCGGATTTCCGCCGGATTGTGCAGGCTGCGACGCGCCACATACGCTGCGCCGTCCATCTGCGCCACCAGTTCACAAACCCGCACCGGATACCCTGTCCGCTGCGGATCACGACCGCCCGGCGATGAGGTGGTCACCATGCCAGGCGGCGATGTTGGCGCCATCTGCCCGCCGGTCATGCCATAGATCGCGTTGTTGATAAAAATGACCGTAATCTGTTCACCGCGCGCTGCGGCGTGCAACACTTCGCCCAATCCAATCGACGCCAGATCGCCATCGCCCTGGTACGTGAAAATAATCCGGTCAGGCAGCACCCGCTTCAGCCCGGTAGCGACTGCCGGGGCGCGCCCGTGTGCAGCGCCGACGAAGTCGCAGGCGATGTAGTTGTAGGCGAACACCGAGCACCCGACCGAGGCGACGCCAATCGTGCGCTCCAGGATGCCGAGTTCTTCCAGCGCCTCCGCCGTCAATCGGTGAGCGATGCCGTGGGTGCAGCCAGGGCAATAATGCGTATGCGCTGCTGTCAACCCCGTCGGACGTTCGTACACACACTCTTCGGCAATCATCGCCGCACCTCCGCGTTGAGTATGCGCGCACCGTTCGTTGTGACGCGCGTATCGCGCATTGCCTGTTCGATCGCCCGCAGCACCTCGTCCGGCAGCATTTCGACGCCGCCCAACCGACCGTAGAAGCGTACCGGCGCGCGACCGGCGACGGCGAGCCGCACATCCTCGACCATCTGACCGGCATTCATTTCGACGGCCAGGAACGCGCGCGCGCGCGGCGCCAGGTGTGCCAGGGCATGCATTGGGAACGGGGAAAGGGTGATCGGACGGAACAAACCGACCGCCATGCCGCGCGCGCGCGCGGCTTCGACCGCATTCTGCGCCACGCGCGCCGCGCTGCCGAAGGCGACGACGATCAGATCGGCGTCTTCCAGGTACAGCCCGGCGAAACGCTGCTCGCGTTCGGCGATGATGGCGAGTTTCTTTTGCAGGTTCAGGTTGTGCCGTTCCAGCGCCTCGGGTTCGAGGTAGAGCGATGTGATAATGCGCTGCGGACGCCCTTCCGCGCCATCCACAGCCCATTCTGGCGTCGCTGAGACGTTCTGGCGGAACGACGGCAATTCGGCAGGTTCCATCATCTGCCCCAGATTGCCATCGATCAGCAGAATGACCAGCATGCGGTACTGTTCGGCCAGATCGAACGCCAGCCCGGTCAGATCAATCGCTTCCTGAACCGTCGCCGGCGCCAGCGTCAGCGGACGGAAGTCGCCGTGCCCGGCTGAACGAGTCATCTGAAAATAATCCGATTGACATGCGGCGATGTTCCCCAATCCGGGACCGCCGCGCATCACATCCACCACTACAGCCGGCAGTTCTGCGCCGGCGATGTAACTCAATCCTTCCTGCATCAGGCTGATGCCCGGACCGGACGACGAGGTCATGACGCGCTTGCCGGCGCAGGCTGCCCCATAGACCATGTTGATGGCAGCGACTTCACTCTCCGCCTGCACGAACGCCCGACCCAGCTCAGGCATGCGCCGCGCCAGATATTCGAGCAGTTCGGTCTGCGGTGTGATCGGATATCCGAAATAGGCATCGAGACCGGCACGGATCGCCGCCTCAGCAATTGCCTCATTGCCTTTCAGAAGTTCTCGCGCCATTGCGATCTCCTCTTTCATGCTGGTTGAATTACGATGCTGCTTCCAGTGCGCACACGCCGCCAGCGGTGATACTGGCTTTGACGGAGAATGTGCGATAGACCGTGATTGCCGCTTCCGGGCATACCAGAGCGCAAATGGTGCATCCGGTGCATTTGCCGTCGGGATCGCGCAACTGCGCGGGATGATGACCGGCGGCATTGAGCGAGGCCGCCAGATGCACAACGCCTTTTGGACAAAACGCGACACACAATCCGCATCCTTTGCAGCGTTCCGTATCCACAATGATGCGTCCCCGAACCATCTCGACCTCCGATCAATAAGTGAACTCGTGAATATCGTAAGTGGCGATCCGCGGACCGGACGACCCAACATGCAATCCCGCCACAATCGCCCGGTGTTGTGCTCGAAGTTCGGCATCGTCGAGCGATCGAATGCCCACTTCCGCAATCTGTATCCTGTACGGCGCGTGTGCGTGTTCGACGAGCGTGCTGAAATACACAATATCTTCCTCATCGAGCGACAGCCGGTTGAGCAACGCGACCGTGTCGGCGACATGCCCGGCAGCGAAGCGGTCGCCACCCAACCCGACGAGCACGATCAGGCTCACCGCGATACCTGCCTGTTTCAGCGTCGCGACCGTCTCTGCAACGTCGGCAGCGCTCGATGGCTTCTGCACGAATTCGAGCAGCGGATCGTGCCCGCTTTCCAGTCCGATGCTGACCTGTTTCAATCCCAGCGCACCCAGACGGGCATACTCCTCCATGCTCTTTTTCCTGCCGGTAAAAGCGTCCAGGAAGGCATAGATCGGCAACCGGCCAATCTCTTCACGCGCCATTTCGATGAATATTTCCAGGCGTCTGGTCGGCGCAGCGAGTGCGTTCGCCTCACCCAGGAAGATCGACCGCCGCATAAGGAGCGAGTCGCCGAAAAACGCGCGCACTGCCTGCACATGCGTACGAAATTCATCGGGCGACTTGATGCGAAAACGCCGATCACGGTAAAAGTCGCAGAAGGTGCAGGTATTGAACGAACATCCCTCAGTCGCCTGAAGCACAACCGCCATATACTGATCTGGCGGCAGAATGCCGACCGGATCGTACACCCGACTGAAGGTCGCACAATCTGCGCGGTGTGCTGTTGCGTCGAACCGCGCTGCATGTTCGAGCATCTCGAGCGCGCCGACCAATGCGCCGTTTGCACCGACGCGCGCCGACGCTTCGACTGCCAGCGCATCATGCAACGCCGCCATCCGCGCCGCTGCCCCATCAATCAGGTCGAGCGCCTCGGCATCACTCAGGCGACGCCGGAGCAGTGCGCCGTCTACGCGGCGCTTTTCCAGCACCTGACCATTCAACCCGCGCCGGTATGTGCGACCATCGCGGGTCAGCGCCCACAACCGGCCGCCGCGATCATAGGTGAATACCTCGCGCGTATCGAACATAACGCTGATAGCGCCTGGCTTGACGCTGATCGTCACCTGTTCGTTACGGATTGTGCGATGAATCACCATTGCTGAAACCCTTGGGCGGATGCCCGGAGACATCCGCCCGATCATCCCCCTTATGACGGGGTCAGCGTAAGAACCGGCACAGTCACAATCATCAGCGCCAGCGCCGGACGATGTGTCTCAGTCCGGTTCATGGAACGCTCCTCTCCTGACGTTCTTTGTTTCAGAGGTGGTAGTATTGGGGCGCATGGTTTATCATAGGAGACCTGTGAGGCTATTGCGGAAAAGAAGTGTGCACCACAAAGTTAAGGATGCGCTACTCTTGCCAAAACATGCTATACTGCGGCGCGTGTATTCCAGCAGGAGCGTTCCATGCGTATCTTCAAGGCCAAAGCGCCGATGCGGATCGGCTTTTTCGGCGGCGGCACGGATGTCAGTCCGTATGCCGAGGAATATGGCGGCAAGGTGCTCAACTGTACGATCGATAAATATGTGCGTTGCATGCTGCGCCCCAGCAGAGAACCGGGGATTACCGTCCGCTCGCTCGACCTGGAAGAGGTCAGCCGCAAGACGACTGGACACTGGGATGGGCGGCTCGATCTGCCGCAGGCGGTGCTCGACGCCGCCATGCCGCCTTCTGAAGGGGTCGAGGTGATCATGTTCTCCGATGTGCCGCCTGGTTCCGGGCTTGGCTCATCATCGGCGCTGGTCGTCAGCATGCTGAAGTTGATCGGCGCTGCCTATCAGATCAATCTCGACCCGCATACACTGGCAGAACTCGCCTACCGGATCGAGCGCGTCGATCTGGGTATCCCCGGCGGGCGGCAGGATCAGTATGCGGCGGCGTTCGGCGGCATGTGCGTCTATCACTTCGGCAAAGGGCGCGTGATCGTCGAGCCGGTGCTGAACGATCCGACTGCGCTCCTCGAACTGGAGAGCTGCCTGCTCCTCGGCTATATCGGCAGCCGTAAGTTGCTCACGCAACACCTGGTTGACGATCAGGTGCGTCGCTTGAAGGAGGGCGACACGCTCCGCTACCACGATGAGACCAAAGCCTTCGTCGATGAAGCGGTTCGTCTATTGCGTGGCTTGCAGATCGCCGACTTCGGCAGGCTGCTGCACGATGCGTGGGAGGTGAAGAAGGCCTTCTCGCCGTACATCGCGCCGCCCGAGGTCGAAGACATCTATGCGCTGGCACGCCGTCACGGCGCGTGGGGCGGCAAGATCACCGGCGCCGGCGGCGGCGGGTTTATGGTCTTCGCATGCCCCTTCGACCGGCGGCTCGAACTCGAGCGGGTGTTGATCGAAGCCGGGGTGCAGATCCGCCACTTCTCGTTCACCACTCAGGGTGTGCACGCATGGGCGGTCGAGGTGGAAGAGCGAACCAACCGATGACTGTCACCCACCCCCCGCCCTTCTTCCACGCTGCAGGCGAGGGGAGCGTTTTGCCATCCTGATGCCTCGCAAGGACGATGCAAAACGAGGGTGTGCGAACAAATCTACATGCAACCTCACCTCACGCCTCGCGCCTCGCGCCTCGCGCCTCGCGCCTCGCACCTCGCGCCTCGCACCTCGCACCTCGCGCCTCGCACCTCGCGCCTCGCACCTCGCGCCTCACACCTCGCACCTCGCGCCTCGCACCTCGCACCTCGCACCTCGCGCCTCGCACCTCGCGCCTCGCACCTCGCACCTCGCGCCTCGCGCCTCGCGCCTCGCACCTCACACCTCGCACCTCGCGCCTTTATGGTATCATAGCACTCATGAATCGCTCACTCGCCATTGCTCCCGAAGTTCAGGCGGCGCTCGATACCGGGCAACCGGTCGTTGCACTTGAGAGTACGGTCATTTCCCACGGGTTGCCGTACCCGCACAACCTGGAACTGGCGCGCGCCATGGAGCAGGAGGTGCGCGATGGCGGCGCAATCCCCGCGACCGTCGGGATTGTGGCGGGCGTGCCGACCGTCGGCATGGATGCAGCGGCAATCGAGCGTTTCGCCCGGACTGATCCGCAGAATCGCCCATCGAAGGTCTCACGGCGCGACCTCGGGTATGTGATCGCGTCAGGCGGCGATGGGGCGACAACTGTTGCCGCAACAATGGTGCTGGCACATCTGGCAGGGGTGCAGGTGTTCGCCACCGGCGGGATCGGTGGCGTCCATCGCGGCGCGCGTGAGAGTTGGGATGTGTCTGCCGATCTGACGGAACTGACGCGCACGCCGGTGCTGGTGGTGTGCGCCGGAGCGAAAGCCATTCTCGATCTGCCAGCGACGCTGGAGCATCTCGAAACCAGCGGCGTACCGGTTCTTGGCTGGCAAACGGATGAATTTCCGGCCTTCTACAGCGCCGCGAGCGGGCTGCCGGCAGCGCTGGCGCCGGATGCGTCGTTCGTCGCGCGCGCGTGGCGCGCTCATCGTGCGCTTGGCGGCGCCGGTATGCTGTTGGCCGTGCCGCCGCCTGCTGAGTACGCTCTGGATCGCACAGTGGTCGAGGCGGCTGTCGAGCGCGCCCTTCAATCTGCATCGGCGGAGGGGATCCATGGTCCAGCGGTGACGCCATTCCTCCTGGCGGCGCTCGCGCGCGAAACCGAAGGCGAAAGTGTGCGCGCCAACGTTGCGCTGCTGCGCCAGAATGCGCGAGTCGCGGCGCAGGTGGCGACAGCGATTGCAGATCTGCTATGACGACGCTTTCTTCTACAAAACGAGACACTCTGCCAAATCTGTATGATCTGTCGCTGGCGGACATGGAGCGCCTGCTGGCTGATTGGGGACAGCCTGCCTATCGCGCGCGGCAGATCTTTCGCCAGTTGTATGTGAACCTGGTCGACACGCCACTGACGATGACCGACCTGCCGCTGGCGCTGCGGGAACGGCTAGCTGCCGAAACTCGCCTCGAACCGTTGACGCCGGAACAGGTTCAAACAGCGGACAGCGGGCTGACGCGCAAGGCGCTGTTTCGTCTCCCTGGCGGCGCGCTCGTCGAGAGTGTGCTGATGATCTACCCGGACCGCGCAACAGTCTGCGTTTCGACGCAGGCAGGGTGCGCTATGGGGTGCGTCTTCTGCGCCACGGGAATGCTCGGTCTGCTGCGCAATCTGTCGCCGGGCGAAATCGTGGCGCAGGTCGTCTGGGCGGCGCGCGAGATACGCCGCTTCGCTGCCGGTCGCCAGCCTGCCCCGGTGAACCAAGCGCCAGAAGACGACACATGGTGGACGCCGGATGATCTGGAAGGCGATGCGCCATCTATCCCGCAGGCGAGTTCCGCCTCACGCCTGACGAACATCGTCTTCATGGGCATGGGCGAGCCATTTGCGAACTATGATCGCTGGTGGCGCGCCGTGGAAATCATCCACGATCCGCGCGGTCTGAACATGGGCGCCCGCAGCATGACCGTCTCGACGGTCGGGCTGGTTCCAGGCATCCGCCGCCTGGCGACGGAGGCGCTGCCGATCAACCTGGCGATTTCGCTCCATGCCCCGGACGACGACCTGCGCAGCGCGATGATGCCGGTCAACCGCCGGTATCCGCTGGCGGCGCTGCTCGACGCCACGCGCGACTACCTGGCAGCAACCGGGCGGCGAGTCTCGTTCGAGTATGTGCTCCTGCAGGGGCGGAACGATGAACCAGAGCACGCAGCGAAACTGGCGGCGCTGTTGCGCAGCGAGGCTGGACCGGCAGGGTTGCCGCTCCACATGGTGCATGTCAATCTCATCCCATGGAATCCAGTGCCGGGCATGCCCCTGGGCCGGTCGGAGCGCCGTCGCGTGCTGGCGTTCCAGCGCATTCTGCGCGAGCGCGGCATCGCCTGCACCGTCCGCGTCGAGCGCGGCGTGGCGATCGCCGCCGCCTGCGGCCAACTGGCCGGGGGCGTTGAACGCTGAATGTTGCACGTTGCACGTGAAAAGGTTCCCGGTAGGGGCGCGCCGCTGGCGCGCCCACGCGCACGGTGACGGGCAGGAGGCGCCGGCAGGGGCGCGCCGCTGGCGCGCCCACGCGCACGGTGCAGGTGAAAAGGTTGAAGGTGGACGGATGATGAAGAGATACGCTGGCGGATGTGACCGTCACCGCGGGAAGACTGGCATCCTCCTATTCCTCACCCCGCGCAACGCATCCGCAGGATCAGGCATGAAACACAAGCGGTGACAGTCACGATGGGGAGCAGTTCTCAGTTCTCGGTTCTCAGTTCTCAGTTCTCGGTTCTCTATGCATACATCCAATCATTTTCTCCTCCGACCCGACATCACCTTCCTCAACCACGGCAGTTTTGGCGCGTGTCCCCGTCCGGTATTCGAGGCGTACCAGCAGTGGCAGCGCACCCTCGAAGAACAGCCGGTCGAGTTTCTCGGGCGACGGCTCAACGGGTTGCTGGCAGACGCGCGATCACGCCTGGCAGCGTTCATTGGCGCGGCGCCGGCGGATGTCGTTTTCGTACCCAACGTCACCTACGCGATGAACATTGTCGCGCGCTCGATCACCCTGCAACCCGGCGACGAAGTGCTGGGAACCACCCACGAGTACGGCGCCATCGAGCGCGCCTGGCGCTACGTCTGCGAACGCGATGGGGCAACCTACATCCCGCAGCCGGTTCCGCTGCCCGCCACCGATGCCGGCGCCATCACCGAACAGATCTGGAGCGGCGTCACCAAACGCACGAAGGTGATCACCCTGAGCCACATCACCTCGCCAACCGCGATGATCATGCCGGTTGAGGCAATCTGCCAGCGCGCGCGCGCAGCAGACATCATCACGGTCATCGACGGCGCTCACGCGCTCGGACAGATCGACCTGGATATGGAAGCCATCGGTGCAGACTTCTACGGCGGCAACTGTCACAAATGGCTGTGCGCACCCAAGGGCGCCGGATTCCTCTATGCCCGTCCCGAACGGCAGACGCTGCTGGAACCGCTGATCGTCAGCTGGGGATGGCAGCCGCGCCATCCGATGCGTTCGAGTTTCCTGGCATATCCGGAAGGCGCATCGTTCCGCGACTACTACGAGTGGATGGGGACCGACGATCCCTCAGCATTCCTCAGCGTCCCGGCGGCGATCGATTTTCAGAACGCCAACGACTGGGGATCGGTGCGGCGCGCCTGCCACGAACTGCTTGCTGACGCCTCACAGCGCATCGCTGCGCTCACCGGGCTTGCGCCGCTCACCCCCGATGGCATCGAGTGGTGGGTGCAGATGCGTGCGCTCCCGCTGCCGCCGTGCGACCCAAAGCAGGTTCAGGCGCGCCTCTGGAACGAGTTACGCATCGAAGTTCCCTGCTTCGAGTGGGAAGGCCGACCCCTCATTCGCGTTTCCATCCAGGCGTACAACGCCCCCGCCGACATCGACCGATTGCTGGATGGGTTGCGCCATATCCTGAAAGATATGGCGCATAAGGAGAAAGAATAGGCTCTTACCCCTGCGCTGCTTCCGTCATCTGCTCCAGATCGCTGAGCAAGGCATCGAAATGATCCATTGCCGCCTGAATCGGCGCAGGTGAGAGCATATCGACGCCGGCATCGCGCAGCAGATCGATGGATGGACGCGACGACCCACTGCGCAGGAAGCGCAGGTAGCGCTCGATTGCCGGGCGCCCCTCGCTAACAATGCGCTTGTGCAGCGCCAGCGCCGCCGAAAGCCCCGTCGCGTACTGGTAGACATAGAAATTATAGTAGAAGTGCGGAATCCGCGCCCACTCCAGTGCAATCTGTTCGTCGAGCACGACTTCCGCACCATGGTAGCGCGCCACAAGATCGCGGTAGATCGTGCTGAACAGTTCGGTCGTCAGCGGCTCGCCAGCCTCTGCACGGCGGTGAATGTCGAGTTCGAACTCGGCAAACATCGTCTGGCGGAAGAGGGTCGTGCGGATGTCCTCCAGTTGCTCGACGATCAGATAGCGCCGCAGGGTCGGATCATCGCGCGCCTGTAGCAAATAGTCGGTCAACAGCGCCTCGTTGAGTGTGGACGCAACCTCAGCGACGAAAATGGTGTAATCGCCATAGACATAAGGCTGCGTCTTGCGCGTGAAGTAGGAATGCATCGCATGCCCGAGTTCGTGCGCCAGCGTAAACACATCGTTCAGGCGATCCTGATAATTGAGCAGCATGAACGGCGCTGTCGTATAAGCGCCATCGCTGTACGCCCCACTGCGCTTGCCGACATTCTCGTAGACATCGATCCAGCGGCTGCTGAACGCCTCTGCGATGGCAGCGCCATACTCCTCGCCAAGCGGCGCGAACGCCGCGCGCACCAGACGTTCCCCTTCTGCATACGGAACCGCAACATCGGCTTCGGGGACCAGCGGCGCATACAGGTCGTAGAAGTGCAGTTCGTCCAACCCCATCATCCGCCGGCGCAATCGGAGATAGCGGTGGAGACGCGACAGATTGGCGTTGACCGTCGCGATCAGGTTGTGGTAGACCTCGACCGGAATGTCATTCGGGGTCAGTGCGGCTTCCAGCGACGACGAATAATGACGCACGCGAGCATTCAGTACGTGGGTGCGCACCTGAGCGGCAAGCGACGCGCCGAGCGTGTTGCGAATCCCCTGGAAGACGCTGTAGTAACCGGTGAACGCATCACGGCGCACCCGCCGGTCGGGGCTGCGCAAAAAACGCAGGTAGCGCCCATGCGACAGTTGCACCGGCTGCCCCTGTTCGTCCTCAATTGTCGGGAAACTCAGGTCGGCATTCGTCAGCACCTCGAAAATCTCGCCCGGCGCGCGCGTGATGTCGCTAAACTGCGCCAGGATCGCCTCGACTTCCGCTGAGCGCACATGGGCGCGCTGGCGCAGCAGTTGATCCAGTGCATACTCGTACACCGCCAGGTCGGGATGTTCGCGCAGCCAGGCGCGGATCTGCTCCTCCGGCGCTGACAGGATCTCAGGGTCAATGAACGCAAGCGCGGCGCTCACCTTTGCCACCAGCGTCCCCGCGCGTTCGGCGAGCGCCTGCCCGACCGGATCGGTCGTGTCGCTGTCGAAGCGCCGATTGGCGTAGACATAGATCTGCCAGAGACGCATCGACGCCTGATCACGCAGGCGCAGCGTCAACAGCAGATCGTCAGCGCTGCGCACAACACGCCCCTGCATGGCGGCAATATCGCCGAGCATCCCTTCGATGGCGGCGATATCCTGCTCCCAGGAGGCATCGTCCGGGTATATAGTTGTGAGATCCCAGCGGTACTGTTCAGGGATCTCGTCACGGCGCGGGACCTTCTGCATTTCGGTCACGGTTCCAGCTCCTGTGTAATGTTCACATTCGAATGATCAGTTCAAACAATCGTCTCCGGTAGGTTGCACTGTCGACTTTCGCCCACACCCGCGAGAAGCCGGTGAGCAGCCGGTCGTGGGCTACATCAAGCGCCGCAAGATACTCCTGTGCACCAAGGTCGTCGGTCAATCCAAGTGCGCGTATGTGTTCACGGGCAACGACCGCATCCTGGAGATTGCCGAGCAATTCCTGCAGGTCCATCAGCGGACCGAGCGCCTGATCGACGCCGGGTCCAAGCGCATCGGCAAAGAACTCTAGCGTATAGCGCAGTCGTTTGCCAGCAATACGCGCCATATGGCGCACCTCGTCCGGTGCGCCGTCGAGCACAGCGTCGAAGGCGCGCCACTGCTCGTAGCGTTGCCAGATGGCGCTGCCGGCAAAGTCGCGCACCCGCGTCGGTGCACCAGTTTCGCTCTGATCGACGACGCCGGCGCCGGGAGTGGTGAGGAAAGTAGCGAATTGATGGAGAAAACGCCCAAAACGCTTCGATTCCAGATCGGCGATCATGCGCTCGCGTGCTGGCGCTCGCGCAGCCTCGATGGCAGCGATCAGCGGTTCCATAACCGGCCGGCGCTCTTCCGGCAGGCGATCACGGAAGGTGCGGACTGACCCCAGAAACACGTCATAGTCGCGCACAACGCCGAGTGAACGCGCAACGCGCCGCAATCCGCGTCGCAATTCCCGCACCAAGCCGGTGTCGAAGATCCCCTCGACGACCTGAAGCGACGCGCGCAGGCGTCGTGTGGCCACACGCGCATCGTGGACATCCTCCGGATCTTCGTCTTTTTCGACGGCGTCGATGCGAGCGAGCAGGCGCTCGAAGGTGCGGCGCAGCATCCGGCGCACCCCTTCCGCCAGCGGCTCGCCTCCTTGCAACCCGTCGGTGAGTTTCAGCATGGTGAACGCCGGATCGAGCGGTTCGACCGGCAGCGGAAGCAACGCGTCGTGTTCCACAACGGCGCAGGTGATCGGACCGAGGTGATCGCGCCAGAGATCGCTGCGTGCATTAATCCGTTCCAGCACATCATCGTTTCCGGACGCCAGGGTCAGCGCAACTGAACCATTCGCGTGAACGACCGCCAGCCTGCCGATGCCCTGCTCCGCCAGCGCAGCAGCCAGGCGCAGAATTGCGCCGAGGCGCAACGCCGCCTTCTGTTCACCGTCCCTCAGACGGATAAACGCCGGATCGCGGCGCGGGCGCGCTTTCGCGCGCGCCATGCCCGGCAACGCGGCGGCGAGCGCCTGCTGATCGGCGTCCAGGTCGTCGATGCGGGTTGAGAGGAGCATATCGCGCGCCGCGCGCTCTGGCGCTTCGACACCGGCGGCAAGCGCAGCATCGTAGCAGGCCGCAGCCAGCCCCAGCAATCGGCGATGCACCGGCAAAAACGCACCAGTTGGCGCCGCGCGATCCAGCAATGTCAATGCCAGCGGACGAACGTTCAGCCGTTCAGTTGCCACAATCATCGCAGTGCTCTCTCTTTGCTGATTGATAGCCTCTTCCAGCCCGGAGTGCAAAACCGCTTCATCGAGCAGCGCCAGACCACGCGCCAGTTTGCTCAGATTGTCGGGTTGCAGCGGGAACTCCTGCTGCAACAATGCACCAAGCGCATCGAGGTCGTCGCGCACGCCTTCGGGCAGCAATTCGACCTCCAACTCGTAGAACATTTGCTCGCGCCCACCAGCATAGATGACTCCTTCATCGAGCGCGATTTCGGCGACCTGCCGCGAACCCCGCCAGACGCGCACAGGGCGGCGCAGGGTTTCGATCGTCAGCACTGGTTGCAGTGGCGCGCCGCCTGCCAGCACAAGCGCGCGGTCGCGCACATCGCCGGGGGGCCAGTGCTGCGGATCGTCGCTTTCGACGGTCATCTCCCACTCAGGGCGCTGGTGAAGCCCATCGCGCGACCGGGCTTCGCCTTTCAGGGTCGCAATTCGGGTACGACCGACGGTGCGCACGCGCAACCCGTAGCGCTGCGCCCGCAACCGGAAATCGGGTGTGTCGTAGTAGGTATTGTGCTGGTGTTCGCCGTCTCCCACGGGCTTCAACTGAAAATCGCCGAGAGTTATCGGACGCGCCAGCGCTCGAAAGATCGACGGATCGTCGACGCGAAACTTCAGTTCGATTTCGAGCGGATCGATGCGTTGCTGATCCATAGGCATCCGTTATGCAGACAAATATCAGGATATAACCATGCGTTCCAGTATACCATGTTCAGTCCGAGAGTATGGGTGCAGGCATGAGTTGTCATGAAACGACGCTCCGGCTGCCAGCGATTGACATCGCTCCTGGCGGGCCTGCGGCCGACCGTCCGCCTCCGCGGACGGGACCGGCGGCGTCCACGCAGGTGGACGCCCGGCGGAACGCCTGCCCGGCGCGACTTCAGTCGCCAGCCAGGGCGCAGCGCAGCAGGGACGCGATTGCTTGCCGCCTGACAATGCATGCCTGCACCCCACGATCATGCATCTTATGGTATACTTATGTGTGGTTTGGAAGAAGTGAACGACCGGCTGCGCCGGCCTGTTCGCGATTAGATGCAAGGAGTTGTCTCGTGGCGCTGGAAAAAGACGAAAAGACGTCAATTATCGCTGATTATCAGGTGCATAGCAGCGACACCGGCTCGCCGCAGGTGCAGGTGGCGTTGCTGACCGAACGCATCAACGGCTTGATCGAGCATCTGAAGGTGCATCCGCACGATCATCACTCGCGGCGCGGGCTGCTGAAACTGGTCGGTCGCCGCCGCCGCCTATTGGCGTATCTCTCAAGCAAAGACAAAGATGCATATCGGAAGTTGATCGACAGTCTGGGGTTGCGTCGCTAGCATGGTATCAGGGGTGCGCGCGTTGTTCGATCAGTGTGCCGTCATGGGGCGTGGCGCGGGAGCGCTGCATCTCCTGGTCTCTGGAGGGCGCCGGGTTCGCGGATGCGGCATCGCCTGTCGTACACTCCGCGAAAACCCATAGTGAGTGTGTGAGCCTGGGGTGTGCGCCTCAGGCTCGCCTTTATTGGACGTAAGATCTGGGGCTGTCAGGAATTGGAGCTTGGGGCCGAATAACGTTCGACCACAGTCTCCAGTGCCTGACGCCCCGCATTGGACCGGGCAACGGTCCGCATGCAAGGAAGGATTATGGCAAAACGTCAGATTCATTCGGTGAGTATGGAAGTCGCTGGCCGTACCCTTACCCTGGAAACGGGGCGATTCGCTGAGCAGGCGAATGGCGCAGTGGTTGTGCGGTGCGGCGACACGATGCTGCTGGCAACGGCGGTGGCATCGAAGGAACCGCGCGCTGATGCAGATTTCTTTCCGTTGACGGTTGACTATGAAGAAAAAATGTACGCCGCAGGCAAGATTCCCGGCAGTTTCTTCAAACGCGAAGGGAAGCCTACCGAAGGCGCCATCCTGACAGCACGTCTCACCGATCGTCCGCTGCGCCCGCTCTTCCCCGAGGGCTATCGCAATGAGGTGCAGATCATCGTCACCACCTTTTCAATCGATATGGTCAACGATCCCGCGCCGCTGGCAATTATTGCCGCGTCAGCAGCGCTGGCGATCTCCGACATTCCGTTTCTCGGTCCGGTCGGCGCAGTACAGGTCGGGTATATCGATGGCAAACTCCACATCAATCCGCCAATGTCCGATATGGCAAGGAGCGACCTCGATCTAGTGGTGACCGGCACGAAGGACGCGGTGCTGATGGTCGAGGCGGGGGCAAAGGAACTATCCGAAGAGGTGATGCTCGAGGCGGTTATTCAGGGGCACCAGGTATGCAAGCAAATCTGCGATCTGCAAAACGAACTGGTGAAACTGGCAGGTCGCCCGAAGAAGGAGTTTGTTCCGCCGCCGGTCGATACATCGCTCGAAGAGGCGATCCAGCAGTGGCTGGGGAACCGGTTGTACGAGGCGATCACCGATGCGAACAAAATGGTGCGCGATGAGCGGACTGAGGCGCTCAAGCGCGAGGTGATCGCCCATTTCACCGCCGATGAGCCGGAAGAAGAACTCGAGGCGCGTAGCGCCGCCGTTTCAGCCGCCTTCGAAAACATCCTGTACGAAGAGGTACGGCGCATGATCCTCGAACGCGGCGAGCGTGTCGATGGGCGTGGTCCGAAAGATATTCGCCCGATCTCGGTTGAGGTGGGCCTGATCCCGCGCGTGCACGGGTCAGGTCTGTTTACCCGCGGTCAGACGCAGGTGCTGACGCTGGCAACGCTCGGTTCACCCGCCGAGGAGCAGCGCCTCGATGATCTGGGCATCGAAACGACCAAGCGGTATATCCATCACTACAACTTCCCGCCGTTCAGCACGGGTGAGATCCGGCGCCTCGGCTCGCCGCGCCGCCGTGATATTGGTCACGGCGCGCTGGCGGAACGGTCGCTGCTCGCAGTGCTGCCGCCCAAAGAAGAGTTCCCGTACACTATGCGCCTGGTGTCCGAAACGCTCTCGTCGAACGGCTCCTCGTCAATGGCATCGGTCTGTGGATCGTCGCTGGCGCTCATGGATGCCGGCGTGCCGATCAAAGCGCCAGTCGCCGGGATTGCGATGGGGCTGATTACCGGCAAAGACGGGCGCTGGCGCGTGCTGACCGATATTCAGGGCCTCGAAGACCACCTGGGCGATATGGATTTCAAGGTCGCCGGCACAGCGCAGGGGGTCACCGGCTTGCAGATGGATATCAAGACCACCGGCGTCACGTATGAGATTATGCGCGAGGCGTTTGCCCAGGCGCGGGAGGGGCGTCTGTATGTCCTCGATAAGATGAATGCCGTGATCAGCGAGCCGCGCAAGGAATTGTCACCGTATGCGCCGCGCATCATTACGCTCCAGATCAACCCGGAGAAGATCGGTGCGCTCATCGGTCCTGGCGGTAAGACGATCCGTAGTATTACCGAGTCCACTGGCGCACAGATCGATATCGAGGAAGACGGGCGGGTGTATATCTCAACGGCTGACGCCGCCGCTGCGCAACAGGCAGTGGCGATGGTCGAGGCGCTAACGCGCGAGATTAAGGTCGGCGATATCTTCCTCGGCAAGGTGGTGCGGATCATGCCGTTCGGCGCGTTCGTCAACCTGGCGCCCGGCAAAGACGGCATGGTTCACGTCTCTGAACTCGATGTCCAGCGGGTCGAAAATGTTGAGGACGTGATTAAGATGGGTGACGAGATCAACGTCATGGTCATCGGCATCGAGCCTGGCACCGGCAAGGTGAGCCTGTCGCGGCGCGCGCTGCTGACTGGCGAGACGGCGGAGGATCGTCGGTCCGCCGGGGCGGGGCGCGGTCTGCGTGATGGCGGCGGGCGCAGCAGCGGCGATCGCGGCGGCGACCGGAGTCCGCGCAGCGATGATCGTCCGCGCCCGCGCCGGCGGTAAACAGCGCTGACGACAGTTGTTCGACCCGGTTGTCGTCCTGTGGAGCGATGCAGCAGATGCGTCGCTCCTTTTCGTTGCATGCGGAAGGATAACGGCGCATGACCTGGACCTCCTGGTTGACCGTGGCGATTGTTGTGGTCACGATCACAGGTATTGCTGTCGGGCGCTGGCCCTGGGTGCGTGCTGACCGCGCGACTATCGCGGTGGTCGGCGCGGCGGCGCTGCTGGCGTGCGGCGCTCTGACACTCGAAGAGGCGTTTGCGGCGCTCGACCTCGATACCCTGTTGCTCCTCTTCAGTATGATGGTGCTCAACGGGCAACTCTACAACGCCGGTTTCTTCGGGGTTGTGGCGCAGCGCGTGGTGCGGGTGGCGCATTCGCCGCGCGGCCTGCTGGCGCTTATCATTGGGACGTCGGGCGTGCTCTCGGCGCTCTTTCTGAATGATACGATTGCGCTCATGCTCACGCCGCTCGTGCTCGATACCACGCGCGCGCTGTGGCGCAATCCGATCCCCTATCTGATCGGTCTGGCGACGAGCGCCAATATCGGCTCGACGGCGACGATTACCGGCAACCCGCAGAACATGATCATTGGCAATGCGTCGGGCATTTCCTATGCCGCATTTGCCGCCGCGCTCGCACCGACAGCGCTCATCGGCATGGCGATCTGCTGGCTGGTGATTGTGCTGGTCTATCCTCGGGAATTTCGCCGCGAGCGCTTTGAGACGCCGGAGGTCGGGCGGATGCGGGTCTATCGTCCGCTGCTGCGCAAGGTTGCCGTTGTGGCGCCGGTGATGCTGGCGCTGATGATTGCAGGCGTTCCTGTGGCGCTCGCGGCGTTTCTGGCAGCGGCGGCGCTGCTCGCTACACGACGGTTGCGCCCGGAACGGGTCTGGAAAACGGTGGACTGGACTCTGCTCGTCTTCTTTGCCGGCCTCTTCGTCGTTACCAGTAGCCTCCAGGCGCAGGGCGTGACCGAACGACTGTTTGCAGCGACCGCGCCGTTGATCGGCGGGGATCTCGTGATGTTCGGCGTCGTCACTGCCATCCTCTCGAACCTGATCAGCAATGTGCCGGCAGTGCTGGTGCTGCAACATCTGATCCCCGCCCTGGCGCAGCCGGAACGTGGCTGGCTCATGCTGGCGGCGGCTTCGACTCTGGCGGGCAATCTGACGTTGATCGGCTCGGTCGCCAACCTGATCGTGGCGGAACTCGCGGCGCGCTGGGGGGTGCAGTTGACATTCGGCGCCTACCTGCGCGCCGGTGTGCCGATCACGGTGTTGACCCTGCTGGTCGCATTTGTGCTGGTTTAAGTCACACCAGCCGGGGTATGACGAAGATATCGATGATCATCGAGATCATCGTCAACCCGTGGAGCGCAACCGGCGCCCACACACTGCGGGTTTTCAGCGCCAGATACCCGCCAGCAATCCCAATCGGCAGCCCCATCGCCGCCATCATCGCGCGTTCGACCATGCCCACCGGCGCAACGGCGAAGTGGTTTAGCGCGTAGGCGGCAGTGGTCAACAGCACCGCCAGATGGCGGTTGAATCCGGCATCGCACAGCCCTGAAAGGATGACGCCGCGCCAGAGGAACTCCTCTGCCAGCACCAGCAGCGGAAAGAGCAACACCAGGCGCATGCCGATCAGGATCTCTTCCATCTGCGCCATGGGCGCGCCACCTGCGCGGTAGTACATATAGGTGTTGATATTGTCGATCACCAGCAGCGCTAGACCAATGCCGCCACCCCACGCCAGCGCTCGCCGTAGCCCGCGGCGCGTCACCCACATCGCCTCCCACAGGCCATCACGCATCCCCAGTAGCAGGGTCACGCCGATGGCGCCAATGACGTAGAGAAAGAGCGCGGGCCATTCCGCCAGCGGCGTAAAATGCCCGATGAGACCGGCGATCCAGACCGATCCCGCCAGTGCCAAACCAGACACAAGCCGCTGGCGCGCCGATGATCGTGGTGAGATAGCGGACATCTGCGGGCTTAACGTGTGGTTCATGTTCCCTCCTTTTGGCGACGCTCATTCAGGCAAGACGCCGCCTTTACGCCTGTCACCTTCATTTGAACCACAGAGACACAGAGCGCGCAGAGCGGTGCGCCTCGCCCCATCCCACGTTGAACGTGCAACGTGCAACGTTCCCTCCTGCAACCTTCCCACCTGCCATTGTACTCGAACCACAGAGACCCTCGAGGTCGAGCCAGGCGCCGCCAGCGAACAAGAACTATTCCGCTGAGCAGCGGCGGAGGCCTCACAGGTCGGGCGCGTCCTTCACCCTCCCACGTTCAACGTTCAACTGTGGTCCACACCCGCAGTCCCATCCGGCTGAGGTAGATTGGGATTGGCTGGAAGAGCGGGCTGAGTCGGCGGATGTCGCGCAGCAACGCGCGATTGGCGCTGGCGTCGGGACCGCACAGGAGGGTCAGCGAACCGCCTTCGCCGCCGGCGCCATTGACCTTCCATCCGAGCGCGCCGTGTTCACGGGCGAGCGCAATCACCGCCCCGGCGTCGGCATTGACGAGCGCCGGGTGCAATGCGCGCTGTGCGTCGGTGTTGTCGATCATGGCCCGACCGAGCGCCGCGAAATCACCGGCGTACAGCGCATCGCGGGCGCGCACGGCGCAGTGGCGCAGCGCATCGAGGCGGGGGGAAGCGTCACCTTCACGTTCGAGTGCCGCAATGACCTGCTCGTGGACTGCCGAGGAACTGTGGGTGCGACCAAGAAAGATCAGCGCCAGGCGGCGCTCCAGTTCCCACCAGATCGCATCGGGAACGCGGATCTGCGAGACGGTGGCATAGGGGTACTGGAACATCTCGATGAAATTGATCCCGCCGTATGCCGAGCAGAGTTGATCCTGGATGCCGCTCTGCAACCCCAACCGCTGCGTTTCGACCCGATGCGCGGCGTAAGCGACTTCGTGCGGCGTCATCCTGCCAGGGGTCAGCGCATCGAGCGCGCCGATCAGCGCAACCGTGACGGCGGCGGAAGTGCCGGTAGACGCTCCTGCCGGAACATCGGAAAAAATCGTAATCTCCAGCGCCACGTCATCTGGCAGCGGCGCCTCGTTGATCGCGGCTTCCAGAAGCGGATGCCGCGCATGATCGATGCTGCCCGGCATCACCACATAGCGCTCGCCATAATTTTCTGCGTGGAGCGTCACCTGATGCTCGCGGCTGGAGCGAGGAAACACCGCCGCCTGCACCTCGACATACGGATAGACGCCGATGTTGAAAATCGCGCCATGCCCGGCAAACCAGGTGTCGGTCCAGCCGCCAAGATCACAGATGCGGATAGGCGCCACGCTGTTGATGATCAGGTCAGGCTTTGCGGCAGATGAAGATGTACTCATGCTTGAACACATAGAACCCGCCAACCAGCGCGCGATAGCGCCAGAGTTCTTTCTGACTGCGCTTGCCGGTCGTCTGCTCGAAATTCTTCACCACAACGCTTTTGAGCGTGAATCCGTGGCGCAGGACTGCCTGCATCCCCAGAAATCCGAGCGGGATCCACTCGCCATTGGCGTATTTGTCGCCGAGCACCAGCGCCAGGTAGCGTCCGTGGTCGAGCACGTCCGTGACACGCGCCACCGCCTCCCCCAGACGAACGAGAAAGGTATCGACCGATGGCGCATTCGCCAGGTCGCGCCGGTCTTCACTGAAGCGAATGATGTCGTGATAGGGAGGGTGCAAAATGGCGAGTTGCGCCGAGCGGAAGCCGTAGCGTTCCAGCGTCGCGCGCCAGTCGAAGGTGGTGCTATCGCCGACCTCGAGCGCGCACAGTGCATGACGCCGGTCTGGTTCGCTTGCCAGCGTCGCGCGCGTCTGTTCGGCAACTGCCGGGTTCAGTTCCACGCCGATGGCGGGGCGTCCCAGGCGGCGCGCTTCGATCAGGGTCGTGCCAGAACCGGCGAACGGATCGATGACCAGATCGCCGCGGCGGGTATAGCGCCGCATCAACTGATACGGAATCTGCGGCACGAAATTGCCCCAGAACCCGGCGTGATGCGCGCTGCTGGCGTCACGTCGGTCGAACAGCCACAAACTATCGGTCAGAATGTCGTCGTATTCCTTCCAGCGGTTGAGGTCGATGTCGTTGATCGCGCCGGTGCGCGACTCGCACGCGGCGCGCACCAGTCGGTCAAGGTAGTAGCGGGCGCGTTCGAGGGTGAATGCCGCGGCAATCTGATCAAACGCCTCACGCAATCGCCGTTTGCTGAAGATCGTCACATCTTCGTCGGCGGCGGTGCGCAGTGCGCCTGCCGGATCATCGATCTGGCGCCAGAGCAGGTCGAGTGCGCTGCGCAGATCGCCGACCGAGGGCGATTCGCGCAGTCGGTATAGCGCATTCGTGAATGGTGTACGCGCCAGGCGTAGCAGGTCATCGGGAACGGCGTTCTCCACAGGTGGACGAGCCGGAAGAAGCGGGCGTGCCATGAATATTTACACTCACAGGGCAAAAAGCGGTTTCAAGAGCAGTATAACACGCCAGTTGCGTAAAATGCAAGAGGGTTGCATGATTCTGTGTCAAGAATCATGCTTGCATTTGCTCTCCACCCGCTCGCCTTGTCGTCTTGATGAACCACAGAAGCACAGAGGGCACAGAGAAGAACGCCAGACCTCATTTCCCATGCGCACGCCTTCACCCCTGTTCGGGCGCCCACAAGGGGCGCCCCTACCACCTTCCGACGCGCAACATGCAACGACAACTTTCCCTCGCCCCCTCTCGCCGCTCGCCCCTCGCCGCTTGCCCCACGCCCCAAGCCCCTTGCCCCTGATCCGCGATGGGTCTTCTAGACACCGAATTCGGCAAGCGCCGCCTCGACGCGCCAGTCCGCGCCCGCGCCGTGGCTGATCGCCTCCATCATGGCGGCGGCCGCGTCGCGCGCTGTCGCCCACGCCTTGAAGTCGGGCTCCTGCGGCAGATAGGCGAAGGTCGTGCCCGGCTGCACGAAGCGTTCGCCGCCATCGGCCTCGATCAGCCCCGCGGCGATCTTCAGCAGCGTGGATTTGCCTGCACCGTTGCGTCCGACG